>NZ_MUFI01000029.1:0-43693 GCF_001996265.1 Salinivibrio sp. MA440 | reverse complement strand
GATCTTATATATATAAAGCGAAAGCCTTAAGAAGATCAGGATCAAGGTTTGGTTCCTTGTTGAGATAAAAAGCGCTAGAATGTCGCCCCTTTTGCTTAGTTCATGCGCAAACACTTAACCAGGTTGAGGCTTTAATCATGTTTTACCAGGATCACTTTGACGTCATCGTTGTGGGTGGTGGCCATGCTGGTACCGAGGCAGCACTAGCCGCCGCTCGAATGAATCAAAGAACGTTGTTATTAACCCATAATATCGACACTTTGGGACAAATGTCGTGTAACCCTGCAATTGGCGGGATCGGGAAAGGACACCTGGTAAAAGAAATTGATGCCCTAGGCGGCGCGATGGCGCAAGCTATCGACAAAGGCGGGATCCAGTTTCGAACCCTGAACGCGTCGAAAGGACCCGCAGTACGAGCAACACGAGCACAAGCTGATCGTGCATTGTACAAAGCGGCGATCCGCCATACCCTGGAAAACACGCCACACCTATCCCTTTTCCAACAAGCCGTGGTGGATTTGATCGTCGATCAGGATCGCGTCACTGGGGTAGAAACAGAAATGGGACTGAAATTCAGCGCAACCACTGTGGTGTTGACTGTCGGTACCTTTTTAGGTGGAAAAATCCATATTGGTATGGATAACTACTCCGGAGGGCGCGCTGGAGATCCACCGTCGAACAAGCTCGCCGATCGCCTACGTGCACTGCCGTTTCGCGTCGATCGTTTAAAAACGGGAACGCCACCGCGTATCGATGCGCGTTCAGTCGATTTCTCAGTGATGCAAACCCAACATGGTGATACACCACGTCCGGTCTTTTCGTTTATGGGCGATGTCAGTCAACATCCTCAACAAATGCCTTGCTATATCACGTATACCAATGAAAAAACCCATGACGTGATTCGAGAAAACTTATCTCGAAGCCCAATGTATGCCGGTGTCATTGAAGGGATTGGTCCACGTTATTGCCCATCGATTGAAGACAAAGTGATGCGCTTTGCCGACAAAGACAAACATCAGATCTTTGTTGAACCTGAAGGGCTAACCAGCAATGAGCTGTATCCAAATGGTATTTCCACCAGCTTACCGTTTGATGTGCAAATGGGGATCATTCAATCGATCAAAGGCTTTGAAAACGCCAAAGTGATCCGCCCAGGTTATGCGATCGAGTATGACTTTTTCGATCCCCGCGATCTTAAGCAAACACTAGAAACCAAATTTATTAGCGGGTTATTCTTTGCCGGACAAATCAACGGCACCACCGGCTATGAAGAAGCGGGGGCTCAAGGCTTGCTGGCAGGATGTAACGCGGCGCTGCAAGCACAAGGCAAAGACGGTTGGAGCCCGCGTCGCGACCAAGCGTATATGGGCGTATTGATTGATGATCTCTCTACCATGGGCACGCAAGAGCCCTACCGTATGTTTACGTCGCGTGCTGAGTATCGCCTATTGCTGCGTGAAGATAATGCGGATATGCGTTTGACGGAAAAAGGCCGTGAGCTCGGTTTGGTCGATGATACGCGCTGGGCGCGTTTTAACCAGAAAATGGAAAACATGGAGCAAGAGCGTCAACGGTTACGTGGCACATGGATCCATCCCCATTCTGACGATGTGGCAGCACTGAACGCGATGCTCAAAACACCGTTAACACGCGAAGCGAATGGCGAGGATCTCCTGCGTCGTCCTGAGTTGCGGTATCGCGATATTGTGACATTACCAAGTTTTGAACCGGCTCATGCGGATCAGCAAGCCAGTGAACAGGTGGAAATTCAGGTGAAATATGCGGGGTATATTGACCGTCAGCAAGATGAAATTGCTAAATCACAACGTCATGAAAATACCGAATTACCCACTGATCTCGACTACGACCACATAAAAGGTTTATCGAACGAAGTGAAAGGTAAGCTCGCCGATGCGCGTCCTGAAACCGTGGGTAAAGCATCACGTATCTCTGGCGTTACGCCGGCGGCGATCTCCATTTTGCTTGTCCATTTGAAAAAGCAAGGCATGCTGAAAAAAGGGGCATAAAATGGAACAACAACTCGAACATGGGCTGGCGCAAGCTGGCCTCGTCCTGTCAGCACAACAGCAACAGCAGTTACTGGACTACGTGCGTCTGCTGCACAAATGGAATAAAGCTTACAATTTAACCTCGGTCCGTCATCCTGACGACATGGTGGTGAAACATATTCTTGATAGTCTCGTTGTCTCGCCCCACCTCAAAGGCCAACAGTTTATCGATGTCGGCACAGGACCGGGACTACCAGGCATCCCATTGGCCATTGCTAATCCGGACAAACAGTTCACCCTATTGGACAGTTTGGGTAAACGGATTCGTTTCATCCGCCAAGTTCTTCACGAACTTGGACTGACAAATGTGACCCCGGTCCAAAGTCGAGTGGAAGACTTTACCCCTGAGCATGGATTTGATGCTGTACTCAGTCGCGCCTTTGCATCGATGAGCGACATGGTGAGCTGGTGTCACCACTTACCGCATGCGCAAGGATGCTTCTATGCGTTGAAAGGACAAGTGGACCAACAAGAAATTGATGCGCTTCCTGCTGATTGTTCTGTGACCGATATCAAAGCTTTGAAGGTACCGGGATTGGAAGGGGCGCGTCATCTAGTAATCTTGAGAGCTAAGAGTAACGAGTAGAGGTCGAAAGCACGTGGGTAAAGTTATCGCGGTAGCAAACCAAAAGGGCGGCGTGGGTAAAACCACCACGAGTGTCAATCTCGCAGCATCACTGGCTGCCACCAATCGCAAGGTGCTACTGATCGATTTGGACCCACAAGGCAATGCGACTATGGCGAGCGGCATCGATAAGTACGATGTCCATGCAACGGCCTATGACCTACTCATTGAAGAAACACCGTTCGAACAAGTTGTGGTTGAAAATACGGCGGGAAGTTATCACCTTGTCGCAGCCAACGGTGATGTGACAGCAGCAGAAATAAAACTCATGGAAGTGTTCGCTCGAGAGGTTCGTCTACGCACGATGCTCGAGACTGTCGTTGACCGTTATGATTATATTTTTATTGACTGTCCCCCTTCCCTGAACCTTCTGACCATCAATGCGATGACTGCGGCTAATTCCGTTCTTGTCCCGATGCAATGTGAGTACTTTGCTCTGGAAGGACTGACTGCTTTAATGGATACCATTAGCAAGCTGGCAAGCGTGGTGAACGCCGACCTTCACGTTGAAGGTGTCTTGCGCACTATGTACGACCCAAGAAACCGATTAGCGACCGAAGTATCGGATCAGATCAAAAAACACTTCGGTGATAAGGTGTATCGTACAGTGATTCCCCGCAATGTGCGGCTCGCGGAAGCGCCAAGTCATGGCCGACCCGCCATGTACTACGACAAACTATCGAGCGGTGCTAAAGCCTACCTCGCCCTTGCGGGTGAAATTCTGCGTCGCGAAGAGCAAGCTCGCTCCTCGCCAGACGCTGTCAATGCCTGAGGAAAACAATGAATTCAGCGAAACGCGGGCTTGGAAAGGGCCTCGATGCCCTATTGGCGACCAGTGCACAGGCACAGTCTTCACAAACAGTGGTCCCTGAATCGACCGATACCAGCAATAGCGAATTACAACAGTTGTCGGTCACTATGCTGGAGCCGGGTCAGTATCAGCCGCGCCAAGGCATGGCTGAAGACGCACTGGAAGAACTGACGGAGTCAATTCGCGCTCAAGGTGTGATTCAACCTTTAGTCGTGCGTCAGATCGCGGCGGGACGCTATGAGATCATCGCCGGTGAACGTCGTTGGCGAGCCGCTAAACAAGCAGGATTAAAGCAAGYTCCTTGTTTGGTACGGGAAATGAGCAATAAGGTCGCGAGCGCGGTCGCTTTAATTGAAAACATTCAACGCGAAAACTTGAATGCAATGGAAGAAGCGCAGGCATTGGCGCGCTTAGTAGATGAATTTGAACTGACTCACCAACAGCTTGCTGAGTCACTGGGAAAGTCTCGGACCACTATTAGTAACCTACTTCGGTTAAATGGTTTGGAATCCGGGGTGCGGCAATTGCTGCTCAACAAACAACTCGAAATGGGCCACGCACGTGCCTTGCTGGCACTGGAAGGCGACGTACAAATTGATGCGGCTTTGACCGCGGTCAATAAGAAAATGACGGTTCGCCAAATAGAAAAACTGGTAAAAAAAATGCTTTCGCCACCAGTTGAAGCGAAAAAGCCTAAATTATCACCTGAAGTTGAAGCCCTTCAGCAACGCCTGGGCGATAAATTTGGCGTGAGTGTCGCTTTAACACAACAGAAAAACGGCAGTGGGAAATTAGTGATTAATTTCGAAGAATCTGAAAAGTTAGCGCAAATTCTTGCAATTTTCGACGAAGAAATGTGACTTATGCCAGTCGCTTTTTGTTACATAAAAGTGCTTACTGTGATCAGGTTACGCTGTTGTAAAATTTTCCCTGCTTTTTTACATTGATGCGATTGCATTAGTCGGGGCGAAACGTATAATTTTTGCTGTTTTCCCAGCACGGCAACAGTGCTAAGTGGAACGGAATCGAGGAACAAATACATGGTATCGACGCTCGCGCGGCCGGGTCGTGAAATCGCGACAAAATTGGTGCTTTTGCAGGCTGGCGTCGTATTAGCAACGGCAATCTTGATGGCACTTGCTATCAATGTCGACTGGGGAAAATCCGCGTTAATCGGTGGGGGTATCTTTGTGATAGCCAATGCTGTGTTTGCGTCGTGTGCTTTCCTCTTTAGTGGGGCAAGAGCTGCAAAATTTGTGGTCGCGTCCTTCTTTGGCGGTGAAGTCTTAAAAATTTCACTGACCGTCGTCCTGTTTGTCCTTGCTTACCTGTATGTCGAGGTGGAACTTGTTCCCCTCAAACTGGCCTATTTGCTGGCATTAGGGATTAATATCTTTGCGCCAGTTTTATTCATTAACAACAACAAATAGGATGAGTTATGGCTGCGTCAGGTGATGCGCTTACACCGTCTAGCTACATCACTCACCACCTGACACACTTGTCAAGCGGTGAGGGGTTTTGGGCGGTTCATATTGATAGCCTGTTTTTCTCTGTCCTCATCGGTATCGTCTTCTTAGGCATTTTCCGATCAGTGGCAAAGAAAGCATCGACAGGTGTCCCGGGTAAGCTTCAGTGTTTTGTCGAAATCTTGGTTGAGTTCGTTGATGACAATGTCCGCGAAACCTTCCATGGACGCAATCCGCTGATCGCACCTTTGGCCCTGACTATCTTCGTCTGGATATTCCTGATGAATACGATGGACTTAATTCCTATCGATTTTCTTCCTTATCCGGCGGAACACTGGTTGGGTATTCCATATTTAAAAGTGGTTCCAACTGCAGACGTAAATATCACCCTTGCAATGGCGCTGGGCGTGTTCTTCTTGATGATTTTTTACAGCATCAAGATAAAGGGTATCGGTGGCTTTGCTAAAGAGCTAGCGTTACACCCGTTTAATCACCCGATCATGATTCCGTTCAACCTCCTGTTGGAGATAGTTTCGTTACTGGCGAAGCCTATTTCTCTTGGGATGCGTCTGTTCGGTAACATGTTTGCCGGTGAGGTGGTATTTATTCTTATCGCGGCGTTACTGCCGTGGTGGGCGCAATGGCTGGGTTCTGTGCCGTGGGCAATTTTCCACATTCTAGTCATTACGATTCAAGCCTTTGTCTTTATGATGTTGACCGTCGTGTATCTCTCGCAGGCGCACGAAGACTCAGATCATTGATGACATTTTTTAGAAAGCAATTTGTTAGTCATTATTGGCTTATAGCCGACAACGAAAACTGGAGATAGTGATGGAAACTTTATTGAGCTTTTCTGCAATTGCCGTGGGCATCATTGTAGGTCTTGCTTCCCTTGGTACTGCGATTGGTTTCGCCCTGCTGGGTGGTAAATTCCTTGAAGGTGCAGCACGTCAACCTGAGATGGCTCCTATGCTGCAAGTTAAGATGTTCATCATCGCGGGTCTTCTTGATGCGGTTCCAATGATCGGTATCGTAATTGCACTGCTGTTCACGTTCGCGAACCCATTCGTAGGTCAACTGTAAACTGGCTAATAGCTGAACAGACCCTTTAGCTTATGATTAAGGAGGCGCCGTTGTGAATATCAACGCAACTCTGCTAGGCCAGGCAATCGCGTTCACTATCTTTGTGTGGTTCTGCATGAAATATGTATGGCCACCATTGATGCAAGCGATTGAAGAGCGTCAGAAAAAAATAGCTGACGGTCTCGCGGCGGCTGATCGCGCCGCCAAAGACCTGGATTTAGCCCAGGCGAACGCTTCTGATCAATTGAAAGAAGCGAAGCGCAATGCAACTGACATTATCGAGCAGGCCAACAAACGCAAAGCACAAATCCTCGATGAGGCACGTGTCGAAGCGGCTGCTGAGCGCGACAATATCCTAAACCAGGGTAAGGCCGAGTTGGAAGCAGAGCGTAACCGTGCACGCGATGAGCTGCGTAAGCAAGTCGCATCGCTCGCTGTTATTGGTGCCGAGAAAATTATTGAGCGTTCTATTGACCAGAACGCGCATAAAGATCTTCTCGATAAAATCACTGCAGAACTGTAATAAGGAGGGGCAGCAATGTCTGAACTGACAACACTCGCTCGCCCCTACGCGAAAGCAGCCTTTGATTTTGCGGTAGAAAAAGGCGAGTTAGTCCAATGGGCTGAAATGCTTGCCTTTACTGCTGAGATTGCCCGTGATGAACGCGTAAAACATATGTTAGACGCGTCCTACTCTGCCGAGAAATTAGCAGATATTTTCATCACAGTGGGTGGCGATCAGCTCAACGATTTCGGCCAAAATTTGATTAAAATGATGGCGGAAAACAAGCGTCTAAAAGCGCTTCCTGAAGTTTGTGAACAGTTTCTCGCCATGCGCGCGGAATTGGAAAAAGAAGTTGATGTGCAAGTCACGTCAGCGACGGCTCTTTCCGAAGAGCAACAACAAGCCATCAGTGAAAAGCTAACGACGCGTTTTGAGCGCAAAGTAAAGCTGAACTGTAGTGTAGACGAAGCCCTGGTTGCCGGGGTTATTATTCGAGCTGGAGACTTGGTCATCGATAACTCAGTAAGTGGCCGTATGCGCCGCCTGAGCGATGCATTGCAGTCTTGATTTGGGGAATTGGAGCATGCAACTTAATTCCACGGAAATTAGCGATCTGATCAAACAACGCATCGAAAAATTCGACGTTGTGAGTGAAGCGCGTAACGAAGGTACCATCGTGTCAGTCAGCGACGGTATTATTCGTATCCATGGCCTTGCTGATGCGATGCAAGGGGAAATGATTGAACTGCCTGGTAACCGTTATGCGCTAGCATTAAACCTTGAGCGTGACTCTGTAGGTGCGGTTGTGATGGGTCCGTATTCGGACCTACAAGAAGGCATGAAAGTCACCGGTACTGGTCGCATTCTTGAAGTACCGACGGGTCCTGAACTGTTAGGTCGTGTGGTGAACACCTTGGGTGAGCCAATCGACGGTAAAGGACCGATCGAAACCGAAACCACTTCGCCTGTCGAAGTGATTGCGCCGGGCGTTATCGCTCGTCAATCGGTCGATCAACCTGTTCAAACCGGCTATAAAGCGGTTGACTCAATGATCCCTATCGGCCGAGGCCAGCGTGAGCTGATCATCGGTGACCGCCAAACCGGTAAAACCGCGTTGGCGATCGATGCGATCATTAACCAGAAAAACTCTGGTATCTACTCTATTTATGTCGCGATTGGTCAAAAAGCCTCAACCATTGCCAACGTAGTTCGCAAGTTGGAAGAGCATGATGCACTGAAAAACACCATTGTTGTGGTGGCTTCAGCGTCTGAAGCGGCAGCATTGCAATACCTTGCGCCTTACTCGGGTTGTGCAATGGGCGAGTATTTCCGTGACCGCGGTGAAGATGCGCTGATTGTTTACGATGACCTGTCTAAGCAGGCTGTTGCATATCGTCAGATCTCGCTGCTGCTACGTCGTCCACCAGGCCGTGAAGCCTTCCCGGGTGACGTTTTCTACTTGCACTCACGTCTTCTTGAGCGAGCTGCACGTGTAAACGCGCACTATGTCGAAGCGTTCACCAAAGGTGAAGTGAAAGGTAAAACCGGTTCATTAACCGCCTTGCCTATCATTGAAACCCAAGCGGGTGACGTGTCTGCATTCGTACCGACCAACGTTATCTCGATCACCGATGGTCAGATCTTCCTGCAAACTGAGCTGTTCAACGCCGGTATCCGTCCCGCGGTTGACCCAGGTATCTCGGTCTCTCGTGTCGGTGGCTCTGCGCAAACTAAGATCATGAAAAAACTGTCAGGCGGTATTCGTACAGCCTTGGCACAATATCGTGAGCTTGCTGCATTTGCTCAGTTCTCATCGGATCTGGATGACGCAACCAAGAAGCAATTGGATCACGGTCAGAAAGTGACCGAGCTGATGAAGCAGATGCAATATGCGCCAATGTCTGTCTTTGAACAGGCCATGGTTATTTTTGCGGCTGAAAAAGGCTACTTGGAAGACGTTGAGCTGAACAAGATCGGTGACTTTGAGCAATCTCTGCTCGCCTTTGCGAAGGCGCAGTATGCCGACCTAGCTGCTCAGATTGATGAGTCTGGTGCTTACAACGATGACGTTGAAGCGCAGTTGAGAAAGCTGTTGGACGACTTCAAAGCGACCCAGACTTGGTAACATTGTAGGTGACCACTTAGGTGGTCACCCACTAACGGAGAGTAACTATGGCCGGCGCAAAAGAGATTCGTACTAAGATCGGAAGTGTGAAAAACACACAGAAGATCACTAAAGCGATGGAAATGGTGGCAGCCTCCAAAATGCGTAAAACGCAAGAAGCCATGGAGTCGTCACGTCCATATGCTGTCACTATGCGCAAAGTGATCGGTCATCTTGCACTGGGTAACTTGGAGTACCGTCATCCTTATTTGGAAGAGCGGGAAGCCAAGCGCGTTGGTTACATCATCATTTCTACTGACCGCGGATTGTGTGGTGGCTTGAACATTAACCTGTTCAAAAATGTCATCACAGATATGGAAAGCTGGACCCACAAAGGTGCTGAGATCGATATGGCATTGGTCGGGGCGAAAGCGACCGCTTTCTTTAACAATTACGGCGGAAATGTAGTCGCACAAACCTCTGGTTTGGGGGATACCCCCGTACTGGAAGACCTGATCGGTACGGTCGGGGTGATGCTGAAAAAATACAATGAAGGTGAGCTGGACCGCTTATATGTTGTTTTCAATAAATTTGAGAACACCATGGTGCAGACCCCAGTGATCGATCAATTGCTGCCTTTGCCCAAGTCAGACGACGAGGATATGCAGACTAGCCACGCTTGGGATTATATCTATGAGCCTGAGCCGAAGCCCTTGCTCGATACTTTGTTGGTTCGCTATGCCGAGTCACAAGTGTATCAAGGTGTGGTGGAAAACCTCGCCAGTGAGCAAGCGGCGCGTATGGTTGCGATGAAAGCTGCGACCGACAATGCAGGTAATCTGATTGATGATCTGCAGTTGGTGTACAACAAAGCCCGTCAGGCTGCGATCACCCAAGAGCTGTCAGAGATTGTTTCTGGCGCAAGTGCGGTGTAAAGGCAAAGGTTAACGAACTAGTTTAGAGGAATAACGATGGCTACAGGTAAGATCGTTCAGATCATCGGTGCGGTAGTCGACGTAGAGTTTCCACAAGACGCAGTGCCTAAGGTATATGATGCGTTGAATGTGAAACGTGAAGGCGAGCGTCTGGTGTTGGAAGTTCAGCAGCAGCTAGGTGGTGGCGTAATTCGTGCTATCGCTATGGGCTCATCTGATGGTCTGCGTCGTGGAATCGAAGTAGAAAACTCAGGGGCTGCAATCCAAGTCCCTGTTGGGGAAGCAACGCTAGGACGTATCGTCAACGTTCTGGGTGATGCAATTGATGAGCGTGGCGATCTTGGTGAAAAAGAGCGCTACTCGATTCACCGTGAAGCGCCAACTTACGAAGAACAATCGAATTCCACTGAGCTTTTGGAAACCGGTGTTAAGGTTATCGACCTTATCTGCCCGTTTGCGAAAGGCGGTAAAATCGGTTTGTTCGGTGGTGCGGGTGTTGGTAAAACCGTCAACATGATGGAGCTTATCAACAACATCGCACTGCAACACTCAGGTCTGTCTGTATTTGCTGGTGTAGGGGAGCGTACTCGTGAGGGTAACGACTTCTACTACGAAATGCAGGAAGCGGGTGTTGTTAATATCGAAAACCCTGAAGAGTCAAAAGTGGCCATGGTGTATGGTCAGATGAACGAGCCACCAGGTAACCGCCTGCGTGTCGCACTGACCGGTCTAACCATGGCGGAAAAATTCCGTGATGATGGCCGTGATGTTCTACTGTTCATCGACAACATCTATCGCTATACCCTTGCCGGTACTGAGGTATCTGCACTGTTGGGTCGTATGCCATCAGCAGTAGGTTATCAGCCAACGCTCGCTGAAGAGATGGGTGTATTGCAAGAGCGGATCACGTCTACCCGTACTGGTTCGATTACTTCCGTACAGGCGGTTTACGTGCCAGCGGATGACTTGACTGACCCGTCACCAGCCACCACCTTTGCCCACTTGGATGCAACGGTTGTATTGTCACGTAACATCGCGTCTATGGGTATGTACCCAGCGATCGACCCATTGGATTCGACATCACGTATGTTGGACCCCTTGGTGGTAGGTCAAGACCACTATGATATGGCACGTGGTGTGCAATCTGTGCTTCAGCGCTATAAAGAGCTGAAAGACATTATTGCTATTCTGGGTATGGATGAGCTATCTGAAGAAGATAAGCTAACGGTTGCACGTGCACGTAAGATTGAACGTTTCTTGACTCAACCTTACCACGTCGCTGAAGTGTTCACCGGCCAACCAGGTGTTTATGTTTCGCTGAAAGATACTATTGCAAGCTTCAAAGGCCTGCTCAGTGGCGAGTACGATGATATTCCAGAGCAGGCTTTCCTGTACTGCGGTAGCATCGACGAAGTACTCGAAAAAGCGAAAAACCTGTAAGGCTTGAGTAGGAGGCGATATGGCAGCGATAACCTTCCATCTGGATGTGGTCAGTGCAGAGCGACGATTGTTCTCTGGCCGTGCCGAGCATATTCAGGTGACCGGTAGCGAAGGTGAACTGGGTATTCACGCAGGACACACACCGCTGCTGACCGCTATCACGCCGGGCATGGTGCGTATCGTCAAGCAAGGCGGTAGCGAAGAGATTATTTATCTTTCTGGCGGCACGCTTGAAGTTCAGCCTAGTACAGTCACTGTACTGGCTGATACGGCAATTCGTGGTGAAGAGCTAGACCAAGCCAAGGCAGAAGAAGCGAAGCGTCGCGCTGAGGATAAAATCCATAATCAGCATAAAGACGTCGACTTTGCTCAAGCGGCCAGTGACCTGGCTAAAGCGGTTGCGAAGCTTCGAGTGATCGAGCTGACCAAACACAAGCGTTAATCAGGCACTTACGGTAAGAATATAAGCGACGCTTCGGCGTCGCTTTTTTTATGTGCCGCGCGACGTGATATCTGCTAGGTGCGTCTTACCACCAAAAAGCGTTACACTGAGCCTCATTATTTATTCAAATCAACCCTCATCACGGAAAGACTATGCAATACAGTGCGGTTATTCTCGCGGCCGGTAAGGGCACGCGCATGTATTCTCAAACCCCTAAAGTGCTTCACACATTGGCTGGTAAACCAATGGTTGAACATGTGATTGATACCTGCCACAGCCTCGGCGCTTCGCAAATTCATTTAGTATATGGCCATGGTGGTGAAACTATGCAGCGTGTGTTGGCTCACTCGCCGGTGAATTGGTGCTTACAAGCCGAGCAGCTCGGGACTGGCCATGCAGTGCAACAAGCTGCGCCACATTTCGCCGATGATGAGCAAGTGTTGGTGCTCTATGGCGATGTGCCCTTAATTTCAGAGCAAACCTTAACGCGTTTGCTAGAAGGGCAGCCAGAGGGCGGGATTGGGCTGTTAACTGTGCATCAGGACGATCCAACCGGTTACGGTCGTATTGTGCGTGAAAAAGGGGAAGTGGTCGCGATTGTCGAGCAAAAAGATGCGACTGACAGTCAGCTTGCGATCACCGAAATTAACACCGGCGTATTGGTGGCAACAGGACGCGACCTACGTCATTGGTTGTCGCAGCTAGACAATAATAATGCCCAAGGCGAGTTTTACCTTACGGATGTGATTGCGCTGGCGCATCAACAAGGCCGGGCTATTCAAGCGGTTCACCCCGTCAATGCTGTCGAAGTCGAAGGCGTCAATAACCGCCTGCAGCTCTCTCGTCTTGAGCGTGAGTATCAAAAAATGCAAGCCGAGCAACTGCTACTGAGCGGCGTCATGCTTACCGATCCGGCGCGCTTTGATCTACGCGGCCAGTTGCAATGTGGCCGAGATGTCACCATTGATGCCAACGTCATCATCGAAGGCAGTGTGACCTTGGGTGATAACGTCACTATCGGGGCCGGAAGCGTACTGATTGATTGCGAGATTGATGACAACACCTTAATTCGCCCTTATAGCGTGGTGGAAGGTGCTAGCGTCGGGGAAGACTGCACGGTTGGGCCGTTTACGCGGCTACGTCCTGGCGCTGAAATGGCACGCAATGCCCATGTGGGCAACTTCGTGGAAATGAAAAAAAGCCAACTTGGCGAAGGCTCTAAAGCCAACCACCTGACGTATCTTGGTGATACTGAGGTGGGATGCGGCGTGAATATCGGCGCTGGCGTGATCACCTGTAATTACGATGGTGCCAATAAACATAAAACCGTGATTAAAGATAATGCCTTTATTGGATCGGACTCTCAGCTCGTCGCCCCGGTGGTGATTGGTGAAGGGGTCACCGTTGGCGCGGGCAGTACCATCAGTAAAGATGTCGCGGATGGTCAACTAATCATCACTCGCGCCAAACCAAGGACAATTGAGGCTTGGCAACGGCCGAAAAAGAAGTAGAATACTGACTATTGAGCGCGCACAGCGGCTTTTTAGCTTGATAGGCGAAAAGTTGTGCGGTTGGTAAAATCAGGTATTGACTCCCGATAAAAACCAGCCTATTATGCGCGCCTCAGTTGGGGTATCGCCAAGCGGTAAGGCAACGGGTTTTGATCTCGTCATTCCCAGGTTCGAATCCTGGTACCCCAGCCAACGCGTCCGTAGCTCAGCTGGATAGAGTACCTGGCTACGAACCAGGCGGTCGGAGGTTCGAATCCTCCCGGACGCGCCATCTTTCTTCAACTACCATGAAGTGAGATGAACAACTTGGAAAGCGGAAGTGGCGGAATTGGTAGACGCACCAGATTTAGGTTCTGGCGCCGCAAGGTGTGAGAGTTCAAGTCTCTCCTTCCGCACCATTTATTAAAGACATGTGGCTGTAAAGCGGCATGAAAAATTGGGGTATCGCCAAGCGGTAAGGCAACGGGTTTTGATCTCGTCATTCCCAGGTTCGAATCCTGGTACCCCAGCCACTTTAGGTCGGCTACGTAGCTCAGTTGGTTAGAGCACATCACTCATAATGATGGGGTCACAGGTTCGAATCCCGTCGTAGCCACCATTATTCTGATTTATTGCAGATGCAGTGAATCACACCGGTTTGCGGCGGTGGCGGAATTGGTAGACGCGCTAGCTTCAGGTGCTAGTGTCCGAAAGGACGTGAGGGTTCAAGTCCCTCCCCCCGCACCAAGACAATTGATACTTAGCCCGCCCGCTGAGTTATCATAAAAAACATGCGGAAGTGGCGGAATTGGTAGACGCACCAGATTTAGGTTCTGGCGCCGCAAGGTGTGAGAGTTCAAGTCTCTCCTTCCGCACCATATTAAGCCCACTAGCTTCAGCTGGTGGGCTTTTTTCGTTTTTGTTATCTGCCAGTCACACTTCTCGGTCCCTCTAATACTTTTCGCCACTTCATCTTGAACTTTGTTTTGTTTTGTTTATCATAAGTTTCGAATCGAAACTTTAGTGGTTATATGTCGAAACGAAATACCCAACAACGCCGTCACACCATTGTGTCCTTGCTAACAGAGCAAGGGCAGGTGAGTGTTGATGCCCTCTCTCAACGCTTTGAAACCTCCGAAGTGACTATCCGTAAAGATTTGGCCGAGCTGGAGAAAAACGGCCTGCTACTGCGCCGTTATGGCGGAGCTGTGCCTGTACCGCAAGAAATGGTATCGGAGCAGGCGGTGAAAGTGTCGAAGCAAAAGCAAAGTATTGCCGATACTGCGGCGGCGCGTATTCGAGATCATAACCGTATCGTCGTCGACAGTGGCACCACGACTGCGGCTTTAATCCCTTTGCTCGACAAAAAGCGCGGTCTAGTGGTGATGACTAACTCATTGCAGGTTGCCAATGCGATTCGTGAGCTTGAACACGAACCCACTTTATTAATGACGGGGGGAACGTGGGATACCCATTCTGAGTCCTTTCAAGGCCAAGTAGCCGAACAAACCTTACGTGCCTATGACTTTGATCAGCTCTTTGTTGGCGCCGACGGCATTGATGTCGGGCGTGGCACGACCACATTTAATGAAATGACGGGTCTGACACGGGTGATGGCGGAGGTCGCGCGTGAAGTGGTGGTGATGATCGAATCTGACAAGATCAGTCGCCGTATTCCTAACTTGGAGCTTGCCTGGTCCAGCATCGATACCTTGATCACCGATAGCCAACTCGACGACGATCTCAAGCGCGCGATCGAACAAACGGGGACAGATGTGATCTGTGCCGATACCTGATAAACCCAATAAGGAAAGACTATGTGTGGAATTGTAGGCGCTGTGGCGCAGCGTGATGTGGCTGAAATTTTAGTGGAAGGCCTACGTCGTCTTGAATACCGCGGTTATGACTCTGCTGGCGTTGCGATCACGGATGACCAGGGGCAATTAACCCGCGTTCGTCGTTTGGGTAAGGTTGCTGCGCTCTCCGATGCTGTTGCAGCGTCTCATCCGACCGGGGGAACGGGGATTGCGCATACACGTTGGGCCACCCATGGAGAACCCAGCGAAGCCAATGCCCACCCACACATGTCCGGTAATGATATTGCGGTGGTCCATAATGGCATTATCGAAAACCATCAGACATTGCGTGAACAGCTGCAAGCACGTGGCTATCAATTTGATTCGCAAACCGATACCGAAGTGATCGCTCACTTAGTTGACTGGGAGATGCAACAAGGTGGTGATTTGCTGAATGCATTTCAACGCACCGTCGATCAGCTTGAAGGGGCTTACGGCACCGTAGTGATGGATAGACGCCAACCTGAACGGTTGATTGCCGCGCGCTCGGGCAGTCCATTAGTGATTGGCCTTGGGGTAGGAGAAAACTTTCTCGCCTCGGATCAGCTTGCGCTGCTCAATGTCACGCGTCGCTTTATCTATCTCGAAGAAGGGGATGTGGCTGATATCTCTCGCCGCGAGGTGACAATTTATAATCAGGAGGGCACACCGGTCGAGCGCGAGGTGAATGAAGCCAGTGCTCAATACGATGCCGCCGATAAAGGCCAATATCGCCACTACATGCAAAAAGAAATCTATGAGCAACCCACGGCATTGACGAACACCATGGAAGGCCGTTTGGGCAACGACCATGTGATTGTGGATGCGATTGGCAATGGCGCCAGCGATATTTTGGCCAAAGCGCAGCACATTCAAATTATCGCCTGCGGGACCTCTTACAATGCGGGCATGGTGGCACGTTATTGGTTTGAGTCGTTGGCTGGGATTAGCTGTGATGTCGAGATTGCTTCTGAGTTTCGCTATCGCCAGTTTGTTACCCGTCCCAACAGTGTGCTCATTACCTTATCGCAATCTGGCGAAACGGCCGATACGCTAGCGGCGCTGCGCTTAGCGAAAGAGCGTGGTTATATGGCGACCATGGCCATTTGTAATGTGGCAGGTTCATCACTGGTTCGTGAGTCTGACTTAGCCTTTATGACGCGAGCAGGGACGGAAATCGGCGTTGCATCGACCAAAGCTTTTACTACCCAGCTGTCCGCGCTACTGATGCTGGTCACCGCGCTGGGTAAAATGCAAGGGCGTATCGGCCGTGATAAAGAGCGTGAGGTTGTCGATGCCTTGCACCATCTCCCCTCTAGCATTGAGCAGGCACTCACGTTTGATAAAGCGATTGAGCAGCTCGCTCAGGACTTTGCTGACAAGCATCATGCGCTCTTCCTTGGCCGTGGTGAGTATTATCCGATTGCCATTGAAGCCGCGCTCAAGCTAAAAGAAATCTCTTATATTCACGCTGAGGCCTATGCCGCTGGTGAGCTAAAGCACGGCCCATTGGCGCTGATTGATGCTGACATGCCGGTGATTGTGATCGCACCGAACAATGAGCTGTTGGAAAAGCTCAAATCAAACATTGAAGAAGTGCGTGCCCGTGGTGGCCAGCTCTATGTGTTTGCCGATCAAGATGCCGGTTTTACACCGGAAGAAGGCATGAAAATTATCGCCATGCCACACGTGGATAACATCATCGCCCCGGTGTTCTACACCATCCCGATGCAGCAATTGTCGTATCATGTAGCCTTAATTAAAGGCACGGACGTTGACCAACCTCGTAACCTCGCCAAAGCGGTGACGGTGGAATAATCCTGCCTAGTAATCACCACGCTCTGACTAGGAGCGTGGTTGATCATTTATCAGTTACTTCTTCTTTGCTATAAAAATGCGATCTGCATAGGCTTTGTTGCAAAATGCAAATCATTTTGCATTCAATCTCAGGCATGGCGTCTTGAAAAATAAACAGGATGTCGTGTGTGTATCTAAGTATATGATTTTTAAGTCTTTATTTGATGCCTAATAACCTGGCCTACATTGTGCATACTCAGGGTATAACGACAAATATTGATAAGTTGTAGTGAGGAAGCAATGATTGATTCTAAAACCCAAGTAGCAAAACGCATCAAAGAAGCGCGTGAGTGGAAAGGCATCACTCAAGTAAAAATGGCCAAACTACTCAATGTGGCGCGTCAGACTTATTTGGATATCGAAAACGGTAAAACTGAGCCTCGCGTTCGCATGCTTTCCAATATCGCTGAATTGACTGAACGTCCATTAGTGTGGTTTGTCTATGGCGACGAAGATGTTGAGATGCATGATGTTCAATACAAGCAAGATGTGAACCGCTTGCTCGAGCATTTCTCGCGTTTACCCCATGAAGCGCGCACGGCCATTTTAAATCAAAGCGTGAATATGGCGTCGTTCCTTGTGAACTATTCAAAGGCCGCTCAACGCGCATAAGAGCACTGCCTGACCGACTAGATATGCGGGTAAGTGCTTGCTTACTGAGGTAGGCATCCGTAGCGCAGCATCACACTATCGATGTGCGCTACCATGATACGCCTACCGAGCCATGCATAATGCAGGGTTGGTGTTGTGACGGGCTTTTGTTTAATACAGCTCGGGTAGCAGAGATGAGGCATGAATCATGGTGATTTCGACCGCGCATATGGCGCAACGGATCCGTGAAGCACGGGAATTCAGTAAAATCACTCAGGTAGAGATGGCGCAGCGTTTGAATGTCGCGCGGCAAACCTATCTAGATATGGAATCGGGGAAAACCGATCCAAAAATTCTAGCGCTGGTCACGATTGCAGAGATCACCGGTCGCCCTTTTAATTGGTTCGTGCATGGTGAGTCTGATGAGCGAGACATTGCCTTCACTCATCGTGACGATTTGGCCGCCTTAACCAGCTTGCTGAGTCAGTTGCCGCAAGTTGCGCGTCAAACCGTTATGGATAACGCACTATCAATTGCTGAGTATGTCGTATCAATGACGCCCGAGCCGCGAAACGAATAAACAAAAAGCCCGATAAACGTTATCGGGCTTTTGCTTATTTGGCGTCTATGTCGCCGAGTGGGAGAGGAAAAAACGAAAGGCGGGATTCGACGTTTCATCTTTCCATTCATAGCCGAGCTCGCGTAAATGCGCGGTAAATGCCAGCAAATCCTGGTCGCCGATCTCAAAGCCACATAAAACACGTCCGTAATCTGAGCCATGGTTTCGGTAGTTAAACAGGCTAATATTCCAGTGGGTGCCCAGTGTTTGTAAAAAATGCAATAGTGCGCCTGGGTATTCAGGAAATTCGAAGCTGTACAGGCGTTCATGGAGGTGGGTTGAGGGACGCCCGCCAATCATGTAACGCACATGAACCTTGGCCATTTCATCGTCGGATAAATCTTCTACCGGATAACCTGCTTGGCGTAGATCCTTGATTATCTGATCCAACTCTTCTTGGCCTCCCAGCAACCGCACCCCGACGAAAATGTTCGCCAGGTTTTCATCCCCATATCGATAGTTAAACTCAGTCACGGCGCGATCGCCCAAAATCTGACAGAAATTGAAAAAAGCGCCAGTGTGTTCAGGGATAGTGACGGCAAGTAGGCCTTCGCGTTTTTCCCCCAGCTCAGCCCGTTCAGAGACGTAGCGTAGCGAGTGAAAGTTGGTGTTGGCACCGGATAACACCGCCGCCATTTGCTTGTCTTTTAGCTGATGTTTTTCAACATAGTGTTTTAGTCCAGCCAGTGCTAACGCGCCTGACGGTTCGGAAATAGCACGGGTGTCTTCAAAAATGTCTTGTACCGCCGCGCAAATGGCATCACTGGACACCGTGATGCTATCATCAAGGTATTGCTGGCATAGCCGAAAGGATTCATCGCCGATGCGCTTGACTGCAACGCCATCAGCAAAGGTCCCAACCCGATCGAGGGTGACGGGAAAGCCAGCATCTAACGCCGCGCGCAGACAGGCCGAGTCTTCCGCTTCGACACCGATCACCTTGATGTTAGGCATCAGTTGTTTGATAAGCACTGCGACGCCGGCAGCGATGCCTCCGCCTCCGACGGGTAAGAAGACGTAATCGAGGTGACCATTTTGTTGCACTAGCTCAAGACCGATAGTTCCTTGACCGGCAATCACCTGTGGGTGATCAAAGGGCGGAACAAAGGTATAGCCATGCTCATCGGCAAGCTGTTGTGCTCTGCCTTTGGCGTCATCAAAATTATTACCATATAGTACCACTTTGCCGCCAAAGCCGCGTACCGCATCGACTTTAATCGCCGGTGTTGTCCGTGGCATGACGATGGTTGCTTGCACGCCAAGCTTGCTTCCAGATAACGCCACCCCTTGTGCATGATTACCGGCAGAGGCAGCAATCACACCGGCTTGCTTTTGCGCGTCGGTTAACTGGGCCATCATATTATGCGCGCCACGCAGTTTAAATGAATGAACCGGTTGACGGTCTTCGCGTTTGAGCTGCACCTGGTTATCGAAGCGCTCAGACAAGCGTTTCATGGTTTGAAGTGGCGAGGTGATCGCCACTTCATAAACAGGCGCGCGCAAGATATCCCTAAGGTAATCAGCACCGTCCATCGGTTGTGCGGGTAAAGATTGCGCCTGTTGCATGCTTACTCCTCCAATTTACTGCGATCGCGCACCGCGCCTTTATCAGCACTGGTGGCAAGGGTGGCATAGGCTCTTAAGGCGTAAGAAACCTGACGCTGGCGATCTTTCGGTTTCCACCCTCTTGCCTGCGCCTTTTCTCGGCGTGCAGTGAGGGTGGCTTCATCTACCCGCAAGCTGATTTCACGGGTCGGGATGTCAATGTGAATGCGATCACCGTCTTCAACGAGGGCGATGGTGCCGCCGTTAGCTGCTTCGGGTGACACATGACCAATGGATAGCCCGGAAGTGCCGCCAGAAAAACGGCCATCAGTGAGCAGGGCGCACGACTTACCCAGCCCCATCGATTTTAAGTAGGTGGTGGGGTAGAGCATTTCTTGCATCCCTGGTCCACCTTTGGGTCCTTCATAGCGAATCACGACCACATCGCCGGCTTTGACTTCTCCACCGAGAATCGCTTCCACGGCGGTATCTTGGCTTTCGAAGACCACCGCGGGCCCTTCGAAGGTCAGAATGCTCTCATCCACGCCGGCGGTTTTGACGATACAGCCATTTAAGGCGATATTACCTTGTAGCACGGCAAGGCCACCGTCTTGGCTGAATGCGTGCTCGAGGGTACGAATACAACCATATTGACGGTCATCATCCAGAGTGTCCCAACGACAGCGTTGCGAGAAGGCTTGGGTGGTACGGATGCCCGCCGGCCCTGCTCGATAAAACGCTTTGATGTCTTCATCGTCGGTTTGCATGATGTCATAGTGCGCCAGTTGCTCTTTAAGGCTCATGCCCAGCACAGTTTGCTGGTCCATATTCAGTAAGTTGGCGCGTTGGAGTTCGCCGAGGATCCCCATCACACCACCGGCGCGGTGCACATCTTCCATGTGATACTGCTGGGTGGAGGGTGCCACTTTGCAAAGATGAGGGACTTGGCGTGACATGCGATCAATATCATCCATACCAAAATCGATATCGCCTTCTTGAGAGGCGGCCAGCAAGTGCAAGACGGTATTGGTTGATCCTCCCATGGCAATATCGAGCGCCATGGCGTTTTCAAACGAGGCGCGGTTGGCGATATTACGCGGTAGGATGCTGTCATCGTCTTGCTCGTAATAGCGCTTGGCCAGCCCGACAATCCGTTTACCGGCGTTGATAAACAGTTGTTCACGATCTGCATGAGTAGCGAGCATGGATCCATTACCGGGTTGGCTGAGCCCCAGCGCTTCGGTTAAACAGTTCATCGAGTTGGCAGTAAACATCCCTGAGCATGAGCCACAAGTGGGGCACGCTGAGCGTTCAATTTGCTCGCTTTGCTCATCAGACACATCTGGGTTGGCCCCTTGCATCATGGCATCGACCAGATCGAGTTTAAGGATTTGATCGGAAAGCTTGGTTTTCCCCGCTTCCATCGGGCCGCCAGAGACAAAAATAACGGGCACATTTAAGCGCATGGCGGCCATTAACATGCCTGGGGTAATTTTGTCACAGTTGGAAATACAGACCATGGCATCGGCACAGTGGGCGTTGACCATGTACTCGACCGAGTCAGCGATAATCTCACGCGAGGGCAGTGAGTAGAGCATGCCGCCGTGGCCCATGGCGATGCCATCATCCACTGCGATGGTATTAAATTCTTTGGCAATCCCGCCGGCTTGTTCGATTTCTCGCGCCACCAGCTGGCCCATATCTTTGAGGTGGACGTGCCCGGGCACAAACTGGGTAAACGAGTTCACCACCGCGATGATGGGCTTGCCGAAATCATCATCTTTAACGCCGGTGGCACGCCATAGTGCGCGTGCGCCTGCCATGTTGCGACCGTGGGTGGTCGTTTTGGAACGATAGGTTGGCATATTACGACTCCTTTGCCTTATGCGCGCTGGTCGGGGTGAACGGGATCAAGCCAGCCCCATTTGTCTTCGGTAGTGCCATCAAACAGGCCAAAAAAGGCTTGCTGTAGTGAGGCGGTGATCGGGCCTCGTTGACCTTCACCCACTGTAATTTGGTCGACGCTGCGAACGGGGACGATTTCAGCTGCGGTTCCCGTCATAAACACTTCATCGGCCAAATAAAGCGCTTCACGTGCAATCGACTCTTCGCGAATCGTTAGCCCTTGTTCTTTCGCCAGGGTGATGATGGAATCACGCGTGAGCCCCGGCAAAATCGCGCTGGTGGCCGGTGGGGTACTGATCACGCCATTTTTGACAATAAAGAGGTTCTCACCGGCCCCTTCGGACAGATAGCCACGCACATCCAGTGCAATGCCTTCTGCGTAGCCATGACGACGGGCTTCACCACCTACCAACAGAGAGGATAAGTAGTTGCCGCCAGCTTTGGCCGCGGTTGGAATGGTATTGGGGGCGGCACGGTTCCAGCTAGAGATCATGGCATCGACCCCTTGTGCGAGGGCGTCTTCGCCAAGGTAGCTTCCCCAGCTAAAGGCAGCGATGATGATGTCCATTTGTGTATCAGGTGGCGGGCAGACCCCTAGGCCAACATTGCCGACAAAGCCAAGCGGGCGAATATAGGCGGAGCGAAGCTGGTTCACGCGCAGGGTTTCTCGGCAACCTTCCATCAGCGCATCCACGCTAAATGGGATCGGAAAACGATAAATCTTCGCCGAGTCTTTAAGGCGCTGCATGTGTTCGCGATGGCGAAATACCACGGGACCGTTTGGGGTGTCGTAGCAACGTATCCCTTCAAAGACTGAGGTGCCATAGTGCATGGCGTGGGTGAGTACGTGCACAGTGGCATCCTGCCAAGCGATCATTTCCCCGTTAGACCAAATATAATCAGCGGTATTTGTCGACATTCTTTTCTTCCTTTTTGGTTATGCGCGTAGGGACTGTGTAGTCGAAGAGGCCATCATGACCTCTGCCACGTCCCATAGCTTAGTCAGTTGTGGCCGCAAGGTCTCGATCGCGCGTTGGCTTTCGACGGTGACATCAAAAATTACCTGTCCCGAGTCCGAAGGCATTGACATCGTAAACTGGCAGACGGTAAAGCCACGATGACGGATCACGCGCAACACGCGCTCCAACAACTCAGGGCTGTGGGTGGCATGAATTGAAAATTGGTGTTGTGTCATCAGCTTTGCTCCATCATTTGTTGGTTGGCTGCCCCAGGCGGTACCAGTGGCCATACATTTTCCATTTCGTCGATGGCAACATGCAGCAAATACGGGCCCTGATGTGTCATCAAGGTGTTGAGGGCGCCCTCGACCTCGTCTTTGCGCTGGATACTGTGTCCGGGTATATCAAAGGCGCGCGCGAGGGTGAGAAAATCCGGATTGTCAGACAGGTCGGTCTCGCTGTAGCGTTGATCGAAAAACAGCTGCTGCCATTGACGAACCATGCCTAAACGCTGGTTATCAAGCAGAATGATTTTAACGGCGATCCCTCGGCGTTTGAGTGTGCCCAGCTCTTGAATATTCATCATAAACGAGCCATCTCCGGTCACTAACACCACCTCATCATTGGGGCGAGCGACTTTGGCGCCCATTGCAGCCGGTAAACCAAAGCCCATAGTGCCCAGCCCTGCTGAGGTTAATAGATTCTCTGGCCGTGATGGGAGTACATGTTGCGCGACCCACATCTGGTGCTGGCCGACATCGGTCGCGACCACCGTACTGGTTGGCATACGTTGTGAAAGGTTGTTCAGCAGTGCCGGCGCATAGATGGCCTCACCTGGGTGGTCATAACGCCACGTGTGCGTCGTTTGCCAGGTGGTGATTTGAGCGCGCCAATCAGGCGATGTGTCAGGGTTTTCTAGGGTGGGAAGCACGAGATTGAGCGGGGCGCAAACCGGTGCTTGTGCGCGGCGCAGTTTGTTGATTTCCGCCGCATCGATATCGATATGCACCACGTTAGCGTGGGGGGCGAATGTATCGAGCTTGCCGGTGACTCTGTCATCAAAGCGTGCGCCGATGACAATCAGCAAATCGGATGCTTGCACTGCCAAGTTAGCGGCTTTGGTGCCATGCATGCCCAACATGCCTAGATAATACGGATAGTGCGGTGCGACGGTGCCTAAGCCTTTTAAGGTACTGACCACAGGCAGTTCACTGCGCGCTAAATAATCGCGCACTGCTTGAGTGGCTTTGCCTAACACCACACCGCCGCCGAGATAGATCATAGGGCGCTGACTGGCTCGGATAAGCGCATTCGCCTGGTCGATATCTGTCTTGTTGAGTGGCGCGATATGTGGCGTGGTGATTTGGACTGTAGTCTCAGGGATCAAGCCTTGCTGTACGTCTTTGGCGATATCGACGAGCACGGGGCCCGGTCGACCTGATTGTGCCACTTCAAATGCTTGTGCGAGTGTGGGGGTGAGCTCAGCGGGATCGGTCACTAAAAAACTGTGTTTGGTGCAGGCTAACGATAAGCCCAGCACATCGATTTCTTGAAAAGCATCGGTACCGATAAGAGGGCTAGCAACCTGGCCGGTGATGGCCACAATAGGGACTGAGTCCATCATCGCATCGGCAAGCCCGGTCACGAGATTGGTGGCGCCAGGGCCTGATGTCGCAATGCATACCCCAGGACGGCCACTGGCTCGGGCATACCCGATCGCAGCCATGGCGGCGCCTTGCTCGTGGCGACAGAGGATATGTTCCACCCCACCGTCAAAAAGGGCATCGTAAACGGGCATGATGGCGCCCCCAGGATAACCAAAAACGGTATCCACCCCTTGTTGTTGTAACGCTTTTACCACCCATTGTGCACCGGTCATCGTCGCCCCTCCCCGTCTAAGCGGGGAGAGCAGGGTTGCGAATAACCTGTCTCTGCGCGCTCCATCATGATTGCTTCCGTTGTCGCGTGGCATCGCCACATGAATGAAAAAAGCCCCCGAACCTTTGGGTTGCGGGGGCTTGGTTGCGATGTTGCTGCTGTCTTTCGCGTACCTACACCCCTCGCGGAATAATGACCACGATGAGGCGAATAATGAGAACGATAGCGAAATTTAACATTTGTCTGTCTTATCYTTTATTGGGCCCATTTTATGAGCGTTTTGTTAATTATGTTTTTGTTTATGCCTGCTTGTTGCAGGTCAGTCACGGAGCCGATCTATCGCCGAGTCTCGTGTTTAATTGTTGTGCATTTGTAGTGGTATCACAGACCTCACTCGCATGACAAGAAAAAATTACTCTCAATCACAGATTAGCGCGGCAGTATAAGAGCTGGGTTTCATAGCGATGACAGTAAGCGGAGTGGGAAAATATGGCATTGGCGATAGTTCACAGTCGAGCCTGTGTCGGTGTAGAAGCGCCGAGTGTGACCGTAGAAGTACATATATCCAATGGTTTACCGGGGTTTGCGCTGGTGGGCTTACCGGAAACGACGGTCAAAGAAGCCCGTGATCGGGTACGAAGTGCGATTGTGACTTCTAATTTTGAGTTCCCCTCGCGCCGGATCACCGTCAACCTGGCCCCAGCCGACTTACCTAAAGAAGGGGGACGATTTGATTTACCCATTGCGCTTGGGATCTTGGTGGCGTCGGGACAGTTGCCAGAAAAGCGTTTAAACGCGTTTGAGTTTTTAGGTGAACTGGCGTTGTCGGGGCAATTACGGCCGGTTAAAGGCGCATTGCCGGCGGCGCTCGCCAGTCAAAAAGCGCAGCGAGCCCTGGTGGTGCCGGATGATAATGCCAATCAGGTGGCGCTGGTAGACAATGAGCGGCATGTGTCAGCGCCCGACCTGATTGCCGTGAGCCAACACCTAGCCGGCCAGCAAAGTTTATGTTTAAACGCTGTCCCTGCCGTGAATGACACGCCAGCGGTGACGCGATGCTTACGCGACATTATCGGTCAGCAACAAGGTAAGCGGGCGTTAGAAATTGCCGCCAGTGGATCTCATAACTTACTTTTTGTGGGCCCTCCCGGCACTGGGAAAACCATGCTTGCGTCGCGTTTATGTGACTTGCTGCCACCGATGAATGATGATGAAGCGTTAGCCTCAGCCGCCGTCACCTCTTTGACTCAACAACCTTTGCATGAGGGTAATTGGCGTCAGCGCCCTTTCCGTAGCCCCCACCATTCCAGCTCCATGGCAGCCTTGGTCGGAGGCGGCAGCGTACCGCGCCCTGGTGAGATTTCGCTGTCTCACCATGGGGTATTATTTCTTGATGAAATGCCGGAGTTTGAGCGTCGCGTACTCGATGCGTTGCGCGAGCCGCTTGAGTCTGGCGAAATTGTGATTTCGCGCGCCAATGGTAAAACCCGGTTTCCGGCTCGCTTCCAACTTATCGGTGCATTAAACCCGAGTCCAACCGGTCATCATGAAGGTGAATTGGCCCGGTCTAACCCACAACAAATTCTGCGTTATTTAGCGCGTTTATCTGGCCCACTGTTAGACCGATTTGATATGTCCATTGATATTCCCGCACTGCCACGAGGCTGTCTTTCTAGTGGCGGAGAACGCGGTGAGTCAACATCGACGGTAAAAGCGCGGGTAGCGGCTGCGCGTGAGCGTATGCTGGCACGCCAAGGAAAGGTGAATGCGTTGTTGAGTAATCAAGAAATGGAGCTGCATTGTCAGCTCGTTCAGGCTGATGCGGCGTTTTTAGAGCAGGCTTTACATCGATTGGGGTTGTCCGTTCGGGCCTATCACCGCATTATCAAGGTAGCACGTACCATTGCCGATCTTGGCGGCGACGCTCAGATCTCACGCTCTCATTTAGCGGAAGCGCTGGGATATCGGGCGATGGATGGCTTATTGCGCCATCTCAACGCCCAAGTCAGCTAATTACTTTTGGGTCAGTAAAAAGTTGATCAACTGGAAGTATTCTTCCGGAGTTTCTACTGTTTTGGGTGTCACGTGATATTTGCCGTTGACGATCACCGCAGGCACACCGCGCAAGCCCGCTTTTTCGAACGATTGGTCGAAACGCTTGGCCATGGAGTTCGCGGCAAAGCTGTTGTAAGCGCTGTCAAATTCTTTGCCATCAATGCCGTTATCGACAAACATTTGGCGAACCTCCGCCAGTGATTTCGGTGGGTTTTGTGCCGCATGAATGCGATCAAACATCACCGGAATAATGGTTTTTTGTGCATCGAGCACAACCGCCGCTGCGTAGGCGCGTGTTACCACACTGCCCATCTCGCCGCCCATAAAAGACACATGGTGTTTTACCACTTTCGCATTATCAGGCACTTGTTGTTTGAGCTGCTGGACCAGTGGTTCAAACTGATAACAATGTGGGCAATAGAAAGAGAAAAACTCGGTCACTGTTGGGGAATCAGTTGCCGGCATCTCTAGCACCTGGTAATCCTCACCAGCTTTAAAGCGGCCTGGTTTAGCATCCGCTACCTCAATCGGTGTTGCAGGCTCTGCCGACTCCGTTTGCGTCTGCGTGGTTTCGGTTGTTGGGGTGGTGTCTGGTGATGTCTGCGTCACGCTCTCAGGCTCAGAGCACGCGGTTAGGCCTACGACCAGTAGCAAAGGCAACAGTTTTTTAAACATGATTGAATGACTCTCCGTTATCGATTGAGCGCTTACGGATACAGTGTAAGCGGTGGTGCTTCAAGGGCGGCAAGCTGTTCTTTAAAAGCGAGCACCTGACCTTCCCAGTATTTTGCATCAGCAAACCAAGGAAATGCACGAGGAAACGCCGGATCTTGCCAGCGTTTTGCCAACCAGGCCATGTAATGCACCATTCTCAGACCACGCAATGGCTCGATCAGTTGCAATTGGTCGGTGGGGAATTCACGAAATTCACGATAACCCTCCGCCAAGGTGTCGAGTTGGGCGAGCTGATCGGCGCGACTGCCGTTTAAAAATAGCCATAAATCTTGCATCGCGGGACCGTTACGGGTGTCATCAAAATCCACAAACAGCGGACCGTCGCGCCACAGAATGTTGCTGGGATGGCAATCGCCATGGAGCCGAATCACGGGCCACTCCGTGTGCCATCGCGCCGCGATGGCATCGATTAATCGGTCGAGATCAGAGAAGAATGTCGCTTGCAGGCTTGCTGGGATCAAGCTGGCTTCTCCTAGCTCGCGGCGTGGCTGATAAAGGTGGCTGTCGAGATCAAATTTAGCGCGAGTTTGAAAAGGCTTAGCGGCGCCCATTTGGTGGATACGACCCAGGTAACGGCCGACCGCTTCGAGCTGATCCCAATTGTCCACTTCAAAGCCGCGACCGCCCACACTGGGGAATAAGGCAAAGCGAAAGCCTGACGCGTAAAAAAGACTGGTTCCCTCTCGTTGAATCGGCGCAACGACGGGAATATCTGCGTCAGCTAGCTCGCGGCAGAAAGCATGTTCTTCATGAATTTGCGCATCGGACCAGCGAGCGGGCCGATAGAACTTGACCACATAGCGCTGGCCATCATCGGCGACAAACTGGGCCACCCGATTTTCATAGCTGTTCAGCGCGAGTAGGCCGGATTGAGGAAAAATACCGACCGATTCAATCGCATTTAATTGAACGTCGGGAGTAAGAGCATGAAAGTCAAAGCCTATCTCGGTCATACGCCACCTGAGAATGACAAAAGAAACGTTATAGTAACAAATAAAAAGGGCGCTGCCTGCGCCCTGTTTAGTTGTCGTGAATGGTTGTTGTGGTGAATTGGCCGATTACAGATCCGTGATAAAGCGGCTTTCTGCCGTTACCCTTTTTTGTTTGTCGCCTGATTCACGCTCCATCACAAAGGTGATGTCGGCAATGCGTTGCTCCATCTCGTACGTATCGACTGCCAGACTAATCGGCAGTGAGAAAACCTCACCCGCCTGTACATTAACGGATTGTGGCCCGTGCCATGTCACCTCATCCAAGCCTTTAACCGACAGCTGATATACGTCGTCTGTCTGCGTTTTATTTAAGATTTTTAAGGTGTAGGTATTTTCAACCAGTCCTTGGTTGTTAATGCGATACAGTTGATTACGGTCGCGTATCACATCCAGCTCCATCGGCATGACCGACATCGCCAGATAAATAAACATTGCAGTCACAATAACCATGACCGCCCCATAACCCACCAGTTTTGGTCGCATGACCGCGGTTTTCTTTCCTTCGAGCTTGTGCTCGGTGGTGTAGCTGATTAGGCCGCGCGCGTACCCCATGCGATCCATGGTTTCATCACACGCATCGACACAGGCACCACAGTTGATGCATTCATACTGCAAACCATCACGAATATCGATACCTGTCGGACACACTTGCACACATAGGTTGCAGTCAATACAGTCGCCTAATCCTAATGCTTTGGGATCTTTCTTACGTGGGCGAGGCCCGCGTTTTTCGCCGCGTTTGGCATCATAGCCAACGATAAAGGTGTCTTTATCAAACATTGCGGACTGAAAGCGCGCGTAGGGGCACATGTGAATACACATGATCGATCGCATCCAGCCCGCATTCCCGTAGGTACAGGCAGCAAAGAAGATCACCCAAAAGCCGACCCAAAAGCTAGTATCGAACGTGACTAAATCGACCGCGAGCGATTGCACGGGAACAAAGTAACCGACAAATGTGGCGCCGGTGACCAGAGATATGAGCCACCAAGCCGCATGCTTCGCGGCTTTTCGCGCGGCCAATGCCGGCGTAAGTTTGAGCGAGTCTTGTTTTCGGCGTTTGTTGGCCGCCCCCTCCAGCTTTTCTTCAAACCAGATAAAGAGAAAGGTCCATACTGTTTGCGGGCACAAATAGCCACACCACACCCGGCCAAGAAAAGTGGTAATAAAAAAGAGGCCGAAGGCGGCGAGCATCAAAAGTGCAGCCAACAAGGTCAGGTCTTGTGGCCACAACGTGGTGCCGAAAAAATTAAACTGTTGATTGCCTATATCCAGCAAAATGGCTTGTCGGCCTTGATACGGGATCCAGGGCGTTAGCAGAAACAGCAGCATAAAGAACCAGCCCATGTAACGGCGCATTCGCTGGTAATAGCCTTTCACCGCGCGCACATAAATGCGATTACTCGGATTAAAGCGATCGTCATTACCTTTATGGGTTTTGGGATTGTATTCTTTTGCAGTCACGTCTTTGACGTTAATTTTTTTATCGCTCATGACATTGGCTTTCCTTGGGATAGCGGGTCCATGGTGCATTGCCAGGCCCTAATTATCATTGTGCCTGTGATTGTAGCGCAGCAAACGCCGTGAATACGCTACCAGAGTCATAGTTTGCGATACAGCCACAAACTGAACGAATTCCAGCTATAACAGACGATTAGCGAGGGTCACTGACTCACTCTTTTGTTGGGGTAATGCCTCTCGCCCGTAAAATAGCGGCTTTAAAGTCGTCTTCATTGTCTTTTGCAAGGCCAGGAATAGGCGCGTTGCTATCTTCTAGTCGCATTTTGAGTTGATAGATCAAGGTGTCGTCCGATAGCGTTGTTAAGTCATCGCGATGACCGGCCTCTTGGGCAATCAGATTGAGCATGGTCATGAGCGAGTGATCGGGCGTTTGTTGCCAAGATTGGTTCAGTAGATCGAGCAACTCGTTGATACGATGGCAGTGCATGGTGGTATCCTTAATGTGGCACGTAAAAAATACCATTTTGCCCGACGGCGAGCGGTGAATACTTAGCCAAGATCAAATTCCTTTCAGGCGAGAGTTAATTTATCGGCATCACACGATTACGCCCGAGGTTTTTGGCCTTGTAGAGTTGTTGATCAGCACGGTAAATGAGATCGGCGCCAGATTCGCGAGCATGCTCGTCGTACTCTGCGACGCCCATGGACACGGTAATATGATCCAATGTTTGGCCACGACGCCGGTCTTTTATCACCATTCTATCGATAGCGGCACGTAGCGTTTCAGCGGTCCGTTTTGCGCTGTTGAGGCGTCTTTTAGGTAACAGTAGCGCAAACTCTTCGCCGCCGTAGCGGAACGCTTGTACGCCTTCTCGGCAGTAGTCGAGTAATCGCTTGGCGACCTGCTTCAAAGCGATATCGCCGAGCACGTGACCGTATGTATCGTTAAGTTGTTTAAAGTGATCGAGGTCGACGAGGACTAAAGCAAACGGCCAGGTTTGTGCGTTTTCGGTGTACGCATTGAGCTCGCGTTCAAAGGCGGCCCGATTGAGCAGGCCGGTTAAGCCATCATGGGTGGCTTGCTCGGTCATCTCTGCGAGGTTTTGTTTTAGTTGGGCAATTTCTTGCTGGGCATCACTCAGTTGGTGTTTAAAGTAGCGGGTCGATTGAGTCAGAGCTTGCGAGTCTTTCACTACATTACGGACAACGGCGATGGTTTCATCAATGGACAACCCTTCGTTTTCAACGCGAGACAGCTGTTCGAATGTTTTGTCGAGTACCGAGTGAAACGCGTCTGTGTCCTGAAGCGTGTCAGACATCGAATGACTCATCTCCGTCATCATTGACTCAAGGCTTTGCTTAAGGCTGCCAATGTTCTGGCTGTGTTTATCCGCCATATGCTTTTGATACAAGATGTCGCTTTGAAGAGGACTGCACGTGCCATGCTCATGGACGGTGGTATCGACGTCAGCGGTGAGCTTTGCATCGGTATTGGCGACGTAGGTGTACCATAGCGCGTAGTTGGTCGGTGTCGTGGGCACCTTATATTTCATCATCAAAGGGACCGCTTTTTTGAGAAATACGGTCGATTGTTGAAATTGATCGTCTGACATGGCGGTCCTTTCTGCTAAGCAACATAGATAGGCACTTTGTTCAGTGTATACCCAAAGTGACAGGAGTGGCAGCGTTGAGATAAAAAGCGTGAGCCTGCAGACACGGATGTCTGCAGGCTTGTGTTGGCGCAATAACGGGTGTTAAAGAAAGAACGGGCTGGGTTGGAATAGGCGTTCAACATCCGGAATGTATTTTTTATTCACCAAGAATAACACCACATGATCATCTTGCTGGATCACGGTTTTATCATGGGCAATCAATACTTCATCGCCTCGTACAACCGCACCTATGGTCGTGCCCGGTGGTAACTTTATCTCGCCAATTGCCCGGCCAACCACTTTGGACGTTGACGCATCACCGTGCGCAATTGCTTCAATTGCTTCAGCGGCGCCGCGTCGTAATGACGACACATTGACAATATCGGCGCGGCGTACATGGGTGAGCAACGCCGAAATCGTCGCTTGTTGGGGGGAGATGGCAATATCAATCACCCCACCTTGAACCAAGTCGACATAAGCACCGCGTTGAATCAGCACCATGACTTTTTTTGCCCCTAGGCGTTTAGCGAGCATTGCCGACATAATATTGGCTTCATCTTCGTTGGTGACCGCGATAAAGACATCAATCTGCTCAATGTGCTCTTCGCTGAGTAATTCCTGGTCAGACGCATCGCCACAAAAAACGGTGGTTTCTTCTAATAGCTCAGCCAAGTGTTCAGCACGAGCTGGATTGCGCTCAATTAACTTCACGCTGTACTGGCGCTCAAGTGCCATGGCTAGGCCAGCACCAATATTCCCCCCACCCACAATCATGATGCGTTTGTAAGGCTTTTCGAGGCGCTGCAGTTCACTCATCACTGAGCGGATATGGTTGCTGGCGGCGACGAAAAAGACTTCATCATCGGCTTCGATAATGGTCGTGCCTTGGGGGCGAATCGGGCGGTCACGCCGAAAGATAGCGGCAACACGGGTATCGACATGCGGCATGTGCTCGCGCAGTGCTGAGAGCGCTTTGCCGACCAAAGGCCCGCCGTAATAGGCCTTAACAGCCACCAGGCCCACTTTTTTGTCGGCAAAGCTGACCACTTGTAACGCGCCTGGGTATTCAATTAAGCGACGAATATAATGCGTCACCAGCTCCTCTGGGGCGATAAGGTGGTCAACCGGACAGGCGTCACTGTTAAACAGTTGCTCTTTTACCGCGAGATATTCAGGACTTCGGATCCGAGCAACACGATTGGGTGTGTTAAAGCGGGTAAAAGCGACCTGACAAGCGATCATGTTTGTTTCATCGGAGTTGGTTACGGCAACCAGCATATCCGCATCTTGCGCGCCAGCCTCTTGCAAGGTCGACGGATGGCTGGCAAACCCGTGTACAACACGTAAGTCGTATTTATCTTGCAGTTCGCGAAGCCGTTCTGGGGCGCGGTCAACAATGGTGATGTCATTGTTTTCTCCGACCAGATTTTCTGCCAAAGTACCGCCGACTTGGCCTGCACCCAAGATAATGATTTTCATGTTGTTGTTACTCCCTGCCTCGTTACTTGCCGGTTGGCTTTTTTAGGCATGCGTAATAGAAGCCGTCCATGTCGTGTTCTCCGGGGAGAATTTGTCGTCCTGGCTGGTCGTGGGTGCCGGTGCGCAATATTGCTGTTGGCTCGCGAGTTAAAAAGGCGCGAATTTGTGTCGCGTTTTCATCCGGTAATACCGAGCAGGTCGCGTAGACCAGCGTACCGCCTGGCGCCAATTGCTGCCACATTGCGTCCAAAATCTCCGCTTGTAACGTGACCAAGGCTTGAATATCGCTATCGCGTCTTAGCCATTTAATGTCCGGATGGCGACGGATCACACCTGTGGCCGAGCAGGGCGCATCCAGCAAAATGCGATCAAATGCTGGGCCCGAATGCCAAGCGCTCGGCAAGCGAGCATCGGCGTGTTTCACCTCAGCATTAAGCCCTAAGCGCGATAGGTTCTCTTTGATCCGCGACAAGCGATTTTCATCGGCATCAATGGCAGTGACGATCGCATCAGGCTGATGTTCAAGAATATGACAGGTTTTGCCACCGGGGGCGGCACAGCAGTCGAGAATGTGCTCTGCTGAATCGGGCTGGAGGTAGTCGACAGCGAGTTGTGCGGCGGCATCTTGTACCGATACCCAACCTTGGGTAAAGCCTGGCAAACGTGTTACGTCGCACGGTGCGTCGAGCTTGATAGCGTCCAAAGCTTGGGTGTGCGGAGAACCAGCGATACCAGCCGCTTGCAGTTCAGCAAGGTAACTTGCCTGAGTATGATGCTGGCGGTTTACGCGCAACCACATGGGGGCTTTTTGATGATTCGCCGCGATAATCTCTTGCCACTGGTTAGGGTAGGCCTGTTGAAGACGCGTTAATAACCAGCTGGGATGGCAGTGTTGCCCGGCGGACTCGGCTTGACTGGCATCATCGAGCGAGGCTTGATCGCGTTGATAGTTACGCAATATCGCATTGATAAGGCCACGTAACTGCGGACGCTTGAGTGTTTTGGTCGCGTTGACCGTTTCCGCCACCGCGGCATGGGCCGGAATACGCATATAGCCGAGTTGATAGAGGCCAACGAGTAACAGGTGATGAAACACACGTTGCTTACCTTTTAATGGTTTGTCCATCAAAGCTTGCACGATATGCTCTAAACGCGGCAACCAACGTAAGGTGCCGTAGCAGATCTCTTGCAGTAATGCCGCATCCCGTGGTGCGATGTGCTGCTGCGCAAGTGGCAGTTGCTGCGAGAGGGATTGGCCTTGATCGACCACTTGATATAGAACGCGGGCAGCCGCGGCTCTTACATTCATATGTTTACCCATTAAAAGGCCAAAATGGCATCAGACGATAGCGTCGCCTGTTACATTAAAAAAGGCCAGCGTACTGGCCTTAAACGATGTTGCTACAAAACGCACCCTTTATACTAATTGGGTGCCGGTTTCAAACCACTCGCGACGCGCATTGAGCAGCTCGTGAGCCTGCATGGCTTTCTTGCCCGGTGGCTGTAGGTGTGTCAGCTGAAGAACACCTTTGCCGGTCGCAATTTGAATACCGTGTTTATCAGTGTTAATGACGGTCCCCGGCGCAGCATCAACATCAATATCGAGTGCGTTCGCGCCCCACACTTTGATATTTTGCTCACCTAAGGTGAAAAAACTCACCGGGCGAGGATTGAATGCGCGTACACAGCGTTCGATAAACGCCGCGTCTTGATGCCAATCGATATGAGCTTCTTGCTTGGTTAGCTTTTCGGCGTAATTGGCTTTGGCGTCATTTTGCGGTTCAGCCAATATAATGCCGTTGGCCATATCATTGAGGCAGTCAATCAGTGCCTGTGGACCCAGCTCAGCCAAGCGCTCATACAGACTGCCACTGGTTTCTTTGTCATCAATCGGTAAGGTGGCGATTTTTAACATGTCACCGGTATCGAGCCCTTCATCCATCTGCATGATGGTGACGCCGGTTTCGTTGTCGCCTGCCCAGACCGCTCGCTCAATCGGTGCGGCCCCCCGCCAACGTGGCAAAATTGAGCCATGCACATTAACGCAGCCCAATCTTGGGATCGTTAACACGGCTTTCGGCAAAATAAGTCCATAGGCGACCACCACCAGAACGTCGGCATCGAGCGCGGCTAACTCGGCCTGTGCCGTTTCGTCACGCAACGTACGAGGCTGGTATACCGGGAGTGCATGTTCAATCGCCAGTTGTTTAACTGGGCTCGCCGTGAGCTTTTTGCCCCGTCCTGCTGGTTTATCTTCGCGGCTATAGACCGCAATGACCTCATGCTCACTGTCGAGTAAGGCTTGTAAATGGCGCGCGGCAAAGTCCGGCGTGCCCGCAAATACTATACGCAGCGGTTTGCTCAAAGTGACCTCAGCTTGCTTTTTGGTTAGCGCGTTTGAGTTTTTCCATTTTTTGTTTGATGCGTTGGCGCTTCAATGGTGATAGGTAATCAACGAATAGCTTGCCTTCTAAGTGGTCAAGCTCATGTTGAATACAAATCGCCAGTAAGTCGTCTGCGTCGAACTGAAATGGATTGCCGTCACGATCGAGTGCTTTGACCGTCACTTCGGCTGCTCGAGGCACTAAGGCACGTGAGCTCGGCACAGAGAGGCACCCTTCTTCAATACCGTCTTCACCGCGCTTTTCGATAATTTCAGGGTTGATCAGCACCATAGGCTCGTCACGCGTTTCTGATACATCGATCACGACCATGCGTTGGTGAAAATCAACCTGAGTAGCGGCAAGACCGATACCGTCTTGGTCGTACATGGTTTCAATCATGTCATCGGCCATTTTCTGGATCTCAGGGGTAACGGTATCCACCGGTTTCGCAACGGTGCGAAGGCGCTCATCTGGAAATGTTAATACGTTCAGTAAAGCCATAACGTCTCGCAAAAATTGAACTGTGCCGAATGCGGCACGGGATAATTGGGTTAATTCTAGACATTTTGCCAGCCAATTGACAGCATCAGCGCGTTCTGTCTGACAAGGAAGACGACGATGACAAAGAAACTGTGTAGGCTTGCTATGGCAGTCCTATTGACAGCGCTACTCCCGTTCAGTGTGGCGGCACAAAAGAGTGAAACACGTTATACCGTTGAGCGTGGCGATACGCTTTGGGATATTGCCGCCACCTTTTTTGCTGACCCTTGGCATTGGCCAAAGGTATGGTACGACAACCCAAGTATAAAGGATCCACACCTTATCTATCCGGGCGATACGTTGACGCTTAAGTGGCAACAAGGGAAACCGCATCTAACGTACCAAGCCTCTCACACGATAGCCGCAGACGAACCGGCATCGCCTGTGCCCAGTGTTGGGCCCTTACTCTTACCCCACCTAGCACAAGATACCTTGATTGAGAAAGCACGATTAGTTGCGTTACCCAGGGTGTTGGGCTCGCCTGAGGGGCGTCGCCTTTTATCGGCGGCAGACACTGTGTATATCGATGCCGCATTACACGCGATCGATTGGCAGGTATATCGGGTCGCGCACACCTTTTCGCATCAACGCGCAGATCAAACGGCTGATAATCGCCCACAAATGGTTAGCTTGACGCACGTGGCCAATGGTTCAATCACCGACGTGGCGTCGAACTATAGCGTGATGACACTGACTCAGGTCAATCAAGAGATACGACCCAATGACGTGCTATTGCCGGCCCCCGACCGTGTTCAGGCGCCATTCTGGCCTTATCCAGCGAAAACCAAAGCGACCTTATTGGGTCACCTTTACGGCAGTGAATACGTGGCTCAAGGGCAGTTAGTCGTTCTGGATAAAGGGGCAAAGGCGCAGGTTTCGGCCGGGCAAGTATTTGAAGTTACTCAGTCTGGAAAACAGGTCGTGAATCAGCCAGGTGAGTACCAGTATCAAGCACAAGCCGATAAAACCCCACCTGAGGTCACTGTATTACCGAACGTCAAAGTCGGTGAGCTGATGGTTATCCGTTCCTATCCATGGATGAGTTTGGCTGTCGTACAGCAAGCCACTCAGCCGATTAAAGCGGGTATGCAGGCGATTCCACCTTCAAGCGCTCGGATCAGTCATGAAAGATGAGACGTTATACGCGTGGTTAACCTTGGCTCAAGTGCCACGGCTACGGGCCAGGCAACGTCGAAAACTCTTATCGACATGGCCGGTCGAGGCTATCCATCAGCAATCTCAGCAGGCGTTGGCCGCGATTGGATTAAGTGAGGATCAATGCCAGGCGATATGCAGCCCAAATCAGGCGTTAATCAATGCGAGCTTGCGCTGGGCCGAGGCGCCCGATTGCCACTTATTGTGTTTTGATCATCCCGCTTATCCCTCGTTGTTAAAAGAAATCGCCAGTGCGCCTCTCATTCTCTATGTTCAAGGTGATCCCAGCGCCTTAGCCAAGCCCCAGCTCGCCATGGTTGGCAGTCGTCATGCCACCCAGTCTGGATTGACGACGGCTTATCACTTTGCCAAACAGTTGGCCGACTACGGGTTGACCATTACCAGCGGTTTAGCCTTGGGCATTGATGGGCGGGCGCATAAAGGTGCCTTAGACGGCAAAGGACAAACATTGGCGGTGCTCGGCAGCGGGCTAGGGCGTATTTATCCTGCACGTCACCGTGACTTAGCCAGCCAGATTATTACGCAAGGGGCGTTGGTGTCCGAGTTCTGGCCAGATGCGCCGCCACGGGCGGAACACTTTCCTCGTCGTAACCGTCTGATCAGTGGCTTATCAGCGGGCGTATTAGTGGTGGAAGCGGCACCACAAAGTGGCTCATTGATTACGGCGCGCTACGCACTTGAGCAAAATCGAGGAGTGTTTGCGATCCCAGGCCCAATCGATCAGGTCCAAGCGCGTGGATGCCATCAATTGATCAAGCAGGGCGCAACCTTGACGGACAGTGTGGATGATATTTTAAGTGAAGTAGACAGTTTGGTTCAGTTTGCAGTGAGCCAACAAAGCGAATTATTTAGTGATGCGCCCAAGTTAGATGCCGATCAAGGATTGCCATTTCCCACGCTGTTGGCTAACGTAGGGACTAACGCGACGTGTGTCGACGTACTAGCTGAGCGCTGCAACCAACCGGTTCACGAAATCATGATGCAGTTGTTAGACTTAGAACTCCAGGGGCTTGTAGCAGCAGTACCCGGTGGCTATGTCAGAACGAGGAGGGGCTAGCCATGATGGACATTCTTATGTACCTGTTTGAAACCTACATCCACAGCGATGTCGAGGTCATTATCGATCAGGACGAGTTAGCGGATGAATTGTCCCGTGCGGGTTTTCATCAAGATGATATTTATAAGGCCCTAAACTGGCTGGAAAAATTAGCTCAGTTACAAAACGCGGATAAACAGCCCTATCTAACAGGCAGTGCACAGAGCTCGATTCGTGTATTCACCGAGCAAGAAACCCGTTTTCTCGATCAAGAAAGTCGAGGTTTTTTATTGTTTTTAGAACAAGCTGGGGTGCTGTCACCAGAAACGCGTGAGATGGTGATCGATCGGGTGATGGAATTAGAAACGCAAGAGTTTGGTTTGGATGATCTAAAATGGGTGATCCTAATGGTGCTGTTTAACGTGCCAGGTAATGAGCGCGCGTATACGCAAATGGAAGACATGCTGTACGACGCACAAGAGGGGTACGTGCATTAACGCTTATCAATGACAGTAAAGGTGTGAATGAATACAGATAACACCCCGAAGACCCAGGAGCGCTGCCCGGAATGTGGCAGCGCTCTTGCGTTTAAATCGGGCAAACGAGGCCCGTTTCTGGCCTGTACGGCCTATCCAGACTGCCACTATACCAAAGCGTTACACCATGGTGATGGCCATGTGGTGAAAGCGCTTGGCGTGACCTGTCCGGCGTGTCAGCAGGGAGAGTTGGTGCTGCGCCAAGGTCGATTCGGCATGTTTATTGGCTGTGATCAGTTCCCGCAATGCACGCATATCGAAAAACCAGATGAACCCGATCACACCACTCTGACCTGCCCAGCCTGCCACAAAGGTGAGCTGGTGGAGCGTACCTCGCGTTACGGAAAGCGCTTTTTTGCCTGTGATCAGTACCCCAAGTGCCATTTTGCCGTTAACGCACAACCGATAGCCGGCACCTGCGAGCAATGTGGCTTTACGCTGCTAGTGGAGCGTAAGAAAGGCGGGAAGACTGTACGTCAATGTGCCGATAAGCCCTGCAGCGCGATTCAAGATGAATCGGCTGCAGAGTCGGAGAGTGAGGATTAATCGGCTTGTGCGGCCAGTGCTAACGCGGCGGACTGTAAACCGTGAAAGGTGTCGTCGGGCAGGTAGCTGGCGAGGCTCGCTAACTTGGTGGCAAGCTCGGCGTTCGAGGTGGCCGTGACATTGATATGGCCCACTTTGCGCCCCGGGAGAGGCGTTTTGTTGTACCAATGCACATGGGCGTCGCGATAGGTCGCAAGCGGGACACTACCTTGACCCAAAATATTGATCATCGCAGCGGGCTGAACTAAACGGGTAGCGCCAAGCGGTAGGCCGCTGACCGCACGCAAGTGGTTTTCAAACTGACAACAGGCGCTACCTTGCTGGGTCCAGTGGCCCGAGTTATGGACTCGAGGTGCGATTTCATTCACCAGCAAGCGACCGTCAACATCAAAAAATTCGACCGCGAGCACACCCACATAATTGAGTGTATCGGCAATCTTTTTCACCATTTCAGCCGCTTGTAACTGCAAATCCTGTTCGTCAGGCCGTGCCACCGACAAAGTCAGTACGCCGTTGTGGTGATGGTTTTGGGTTAGGCTGTAGCTGGCAAATTCGCCATTGGCACCACGTACACCAATTAGTGACACTTCACGCTCAAAAGGGATCATGGCCTCAGCAATGATCGCCTGGCCATCGCGCTGCTCGGGCGCGGCAAGAAAGGCGTCCAATTCGGCCCATAATGCGCTGAGATCATCACCATCACGATAGCGCCATTGCCCTTTGCCGTCATAACCATCGAGCGTGCTTTTTAACACCAAGGGCGCGCCCAGTGCATCGACGGCCTTTTCCAAATCCGCCTGTGTATACACCACACGGTATGGCGCGTTAGCCACCCCAGCTTGCATCAATAAGGCTTTCTCTATTTGACGGTCTCCACCGGTTAAAATTGCCTGCGCACTGGGGCGTAACTTTCCGCTTTGCTCGCATTGATGCAAAATGTTGGCAGGAATATGTTCAAATTCAGCGGTGATAATATCCGCGCCGGCTATCGCGGTATCGAGCCCTTGACCGAGTGGCTGCTGGGTTAAAGGATGGATAATGTCGCCGCTGCGCACATCATAAGCACTGACGATAAGATTGAGCGGCGCGCCGGCTAATGCCATCATCCGGGCCAGTTGTCCCGCGCCTAACACCAGAATATTCATGGTCGTTACCCTTGTGGGTTAGGCTGAGCGAGAACGGCCTCGGTTTGCGTTTGGCGAAACGCATCCACTTTTGCCATCAAATTAGAGTCGGCCGTGGCGAGAATTTGTGCTGCAAGGAGGCCTGCATTTGCGGCGCCAGCGTCACCAATAGCAAGCGTGCCCACTGCCACGCCCTTGGGCATTTGAGCAATCGAAAGCAATGAGTCCATGCCTTTTAACGCTTTCGACTGGACCGGTACGCCGAGTACGGGCAGGCTGGTGTGTGCGGCAGTCATCCCGGGTAGATGGGCGGCACCACCGGCGCCGGCAATAATCACTTTAATACCGCGCTCAGCCGCTTGCTGGGCATAGTCGGCAAGTAACTGTGGCGTGCGATGGGCGGAGACAATACGGGTTTCGTAAGGGATAGCAAAGTGATCCAACATAGCCGCTGCATGTGTCATGGTAGGCCAATCGGATTGCGAGCCCATGATGATACCGACAGTCATAATACGTCCTTCTTGATGACAAGCGTGAATAAGTTAAGCTGAGCGTGGTGCGAATTATACCCAGATTTCATCGCAAGGAAAACGTTTGCGTCAGCGGTGGGATATGAAATTCCGTCAAGATCCCACTGCGTGGATCAGGTAAAGTACACACATAGTCTCAGTAACAAAGGATGTGAGCGTGGCACACGGTCAGTCGACAATTGATAAGCAAGCCGTGAAGGCTTTTTTCCTCCAGCTTCAAGATGATATTTGCCAACAGCTTGCGCAACAAGATGGTCAAGCGCACTTTATTGAAGATGCGTGGGAGCGTGAGAAAGGGGGCGGTGGCCGTAGTCGCGTCCTGCGTCAGGGCCACGTGTTTGAACAAGCGGGAGTGAACTTCTCGCATGTATTTGGCGATCAAATGCCTGCTTCGGCGACAGCACACCGTCCGGAGCTCGCCGGGCGCTGTTTTGAGGCCATGGGGGTGTCGTTAGTGATCCATCCTCATAACCCATACGTGCCAACCTCACACGCGAACGTGCGGTTTTTCATTGCCGAAAAAGAAGGCGCTGATCCTGTGTGGTGGTTTGGCGGTGGCTTTGACCTCACGCCTTTCTATCCGTTCGAGGAAGACTGCCAGCACTGGCATGAGACCGCCAAAGCCTTGTGCGCGCCCTTTGGTGATAGCGTGTACGCTGATCACAAAGCATGGTGCGATCGCTATTTTTATCTGCCCCATCGCGATGAAACCCGTGGCGTCGGCGGGCTTTTCTTTGATGATTTGAACCAATGGCCATTCGAACAGTGCTTTGCCTACACCCAAGCGGTTGGAAAAGGTTTTATCGATGCCTATCTGCCGATTGTACAGCGCCGCAAAGCTACGCCCTATGGTGAGCGTGAACGCGATTTTCAGCTTTACCGTCGCGGACGCTATGTTGAGTTTAACTTGGTGTATGACAGAGGCACGCTATTTGGCTTGCAAAGCGGTGGGCGTACCGAATCTATTCTGATGTCGATGCCGCCGATGGCGCGTTGGGAATATAATTGGTCACCTGATGACGATGCGCCGGAAGCGAGACTCTATCGCGACTACCTTAAACCGAGGGAGTGGTAACCAATGACCGATCGTTATTGCGTGGTCGGCCACCCGATTGGCCACAGTAAGTCGCCGCAGATCCACGCCGCGTTTGCGACACAAACCCAACAAGACATCGACTATCAAGCCATTGAGGCGCCGCTTGAAGGCTTTGTGACCACCATGCAGGCGTTTTTTGCGCAAGGAGGGCGCGGCGCCAATGTGACCGTGCCTTTTAAACAGCAAGCGTATGATTGGGCTGATACACTGACAGAGCGTGCCCGCCGCGCCGGTGCCGTGAATACGCTGGTTAAGCAAAGCGATGGCTCTCTACTCGGTGATAACACCGATGGCGCCGGTTTGGTGACTGACTTACACCACCACCATGTGGCACTGCGCGATAAGCGCATTATAGTTGTGGGAGCGGGCGGTGCCGCACGGGGTGTGTTGCTTCCTTTACTGGAGCAAGCGCCAGCATCGCTGATGATTGTCAATCGCACTGAGCAAAAAGCCCAGCAATTAGCCGCTGCATTTGGTGAGGCCGGACCGATCGCCAGTCATGCCGTGGATAAACCTGTGGCGGCGCCTGTTGATGTGATCATTAATGCGACCTCGGCGAGCTTACATCAAAGCTATCCCCCTCTCCCGCAAGGAGCGATTGGCCCAGCGACCACTGTCTATGACATGGTGTATCAAGCTGGCAGCACAACCAGCAACCAATGGGCGCAACGCCAAGGAGCAGGGCGGTGTTTAGACGGCTTGGGCATGCTGGTGGAACAAGCGGCGGAAAGCTTTGCTATATGGCGCGGCTGTCGGCCACAAACCGAACGTGTGCGCGAGCAGTTAAGAGAGGCACTCAATCGATGAATCAGTCCCTTATTCTGGCTGCGGACGAAGCGCAGGTCGATACGGCAAAGGCCCGTGTTTGTTTTTACGGCCAGCTTAATGGTGCATTGCTAACATGCGCTGTCCGCTTTACCACCTTATCTGCGCTCGCCGGCTGTGCGGTGGACACGGATAATGCGCAGGCGATCGTCGAACAGGTATGGTTTGATATTGAAGAGCAAATGGAAGCGGCCATCGAATCAGAAGCATTTGAACCCGATGGCAGCTTGGTGATCTAGTGCTCGCAGCGGTAGATGTCTTTGGTGTCGACATAGTTTTGCGCTGAGCGGGCAAAATAAGCACGCTCTTTGTCAGTGAGGGGGCGGACCTGTTTGACCGGTGAGCCAACATAAAGGTAGCCGCTCTCTAAGCGTTTTCCTGGTGGGACTAAACTGCCAGCGCCAATCAGCACTTCATCTTCTATGACAGCGTCATCAAGAATAATCGTCCCCATTCCCACGAGGACTCGGTTGCCAATCCGGCAGCCATGCAACATAACCTTGTGGCCGATTGTCACTTCTTCGCCAATGATCAGCGGATAACCTTGTGGGTTTTCGGCATTTTTATGGGTGACATGAAGGACTGAACCATCTTGTACATTGGTTCGTGCGCCAATCTGGATATGGTTCACGTCACCACGCGCCGCAACCAGCGGCCAAATACTCACATCATCGCCTAGCGTAATATCGCCAGCCAATACACTGGATTCATCAATATAGACGCGTTCGCCAAGCTGAGGTGTTATGCCTTTAAAGGCGCGTCGCTGTTTTGCCATCACAAATCCCTCTTTGATCTCTATATAATGTCGAATAATGGCGAGTTTGCTGTCAGTTTTACACTCTAGTGAGTAAAAAAACAGCGAGTGACAATTTTTTCAAAAAAAACACCTAAAAAGGGTTGCCAATCTGATCAGCTTCCCTATAATGCGCCTCCATCGACACGGCACACAGGGCAAGCGCTCAGCGCTATGTTGACGTAAAAAATCAAATAAAAATAAACGCTTGACGTGAGTTTTTAAAAGATTAAGATAGCCGTCCACTTAACGCCAAGCGTTAGGGGAGTCAAAAAGAGGTTTTATTTCCGGCCTGAGGGTTGAAAATAAAAGATAAAATTTCTTCTTGACTTTAACGGTAAGGCGCGTAAGATACGCAGCCCTGACCAAGCGAAGCGCAGMTTCGCACAGTCAAYGCTCTTTAACAATTTGACCTATGCAATCTGTGTGGGCACTCGTTGAGAATAGACAAAAAGATTTATTCGATGAACTGAGTGACCAATACGATATAACTTTTAGTTATTCGGCACAGTCAATTCGTTTGTCTCGCAAGAGAYGAACAAAACAGTATTTATCGAGCCGTTTGTCTTTTCTT
>NZ_MUFI01000028.1:0-46656 GCF_001996265.1 Salinivibrio sp. MA440 | reverse complement strand
CTGATATATAAAGATTTAAAAGTTGGCATAAATCTAGCTTGCTAGTAGGGCTAGACAGCAACAGTCGCTGTTTGAACTCGAATCATACAAAAAGGAGCGATTATGCCAACGCCATGTTATATCTCGATTGAAGGCGAAACCCAGGGTTTGATTACTGCCGGTGCCTGCACCGCGGATTCTATCGGTGATTCTTTTGTCGAAGGCCACGAAGACGAAATGCTGGTACAACAGTTTGACCACAATGTGACGGTTCCCACCGACCCACAATCTGGTCAACCATCCGGTCAACGTGTTCATAAACCATTCAAATTCACCGTCGCGCTAAATAAAGCCGTCCCGCTGCTTTACAACGCGCTGTCTTCTGGCGAAAAAATGTCTACTGTGGAGTTAAAATGGTACCGTACCTCAATTGAAGGTAAGCAAGAAAACTTCTTTACCACCAAATTAGAAAGCGCCTCTATCGTGGATATCCATTGTGAAATGCCACACTGCCAAGATCCGGCGAAGTCAGACTTCACTCAGAACCTGACCGTGTCGATGTCTTATCGCAAAATCACCTGGGACCACGTCAACGCAGGTACTTCAGGCTCTGATGACTGGCGCAAGCCGGTTGAAGCTTAATTGCTATTGCTAGGTTGCGTCGGCTTTGTGCCGGCGCTTCACCATTTGTTTAGCAGCGTTCGTTTTCCAGAGAGCGTTGCTAGACAAGTGTTCACTGTTGCGGGAACAAGATTCGGGAGACATCATGGCGAAATTACGTTTTGAATTTAGCGTCGAAGGCCTAGAGCCAGACACGTTTGTGGTCAGAGAATATCAGGGCAACGAGTCCCTCTCTGCTGCGGCGTTCGACCAGCAAGCTTGCAACGGGTTTCGTTATTCGATTGCATTGGCAAGTCGCGATCATTCCCTAAACCCTGACCAATTAGTGGATTGCCAAGCCACGCTTGCTCTCTATCGCAACGGGCAATGTGAGCGTCGTATTCGCGGTATCATTCGTCAATTTTCCCAAGGGGATATTGGTCATCATCACACTTATTATGATGTTGAATTAGTGGCTGAAATTGAGCGTCTATCACTACGGCAAAATAGTCGTGTATTCCAACATCAGACGGTTCCTCAAGTTATTTCGATCTTGTTGCAAGAAATGCGTATTACGGATGTCGGTTTTGGGCTGACAAAAGAATATGCAGAGCGTGAATTTTGTGTTCAATACCGAGAAACGGATCTCGCCTTTTTTCATCGTATTGCCGCAGAAGAGGGGTTGATGTATTGCTTTGTGTGGAAAGAGGACAAGCAGCTTTTATATATCACTGACTCGCCCTTTTCGCTTCCCGCCCTTAAACAGCCGATTGTGCATAACGCTCAGGCTGCAGGTGTCGTCGATGAGCCTTATATTCGTGCCATCGAAAAACACACTCGGATAATCCCGTCATCACTGGAGATGAAGGATTATAGCTTTAAAAAGCCGAATTATAGCTTCTTACAGCAAGTGAATATGTCCGGCATTGAGCATCAGCGCCAAGACTACGATGTTTATGATTTTCCAGGTCGATATAAAGACGATACGCAAGGTAAACATTTAACCCAGATACGCCAAGAATTTCTGGCACGTGACAAAGTCACGGCGATTGGGGAAAGTAATCATTTTCTTGTGCAGGCGGGTCATGCATTTGAAATGCAAGATCATCTCGACCGTACCATGAATCAAAAGTGGCAAGTAGTGCGCGCTCAGCATTACGGCACCCAACCTCAAGCAGTTGAAGAAGAAGGCGGCACTGGCGCCACTACCTATCATAATCGGTTTACGGTGATCCCGGCCTCTATCCCTTGGCGGGCCACTCCACACCCTAAGCCACAGGTGGACGGCCCTTTAATAGGGATTGTGGTTGGGCCTGAAGGCGAAGAAATTTTCTGTGACGAACATGGCCGAGTAAAAGTTCATTTCCCTTGGGATCGTTACTCGAGTGGAAACGATAAAAGTAGCTGCTGGATACGGGTGTCTCAAGGTTGGGCGGGGAGCCAGTACGGCATGATGGCGATTCCGCGTATTGGCCATGAAGTAATTGTGTCATTTTTACATGGTGACCCCGACCAACCGATCATCACTGGCCGGACCTATCACGCGACCAATGTATCCCCTTATACATTGCCGGCCCATAAAACCAAGACGGTCTGGCGCAGTGAAAGCCACCAAGGCGAGGGCTACAACGAGCTCACGTTTGAAGATCAATCGGGCAGTGAGCAAGTGTATTTGCATGCTCAGCGTGATTGGCAATCAGGCGTGGAAAATGATGTCGTTACGCAGGTGCGGCATAATGAGCATCAAAAAGTGGACCATGATTCTTTGTCGGCTGTTATGAGTAACCAGCATGTGACGGTCGATAAGCAATCACGAACACGAGTGAAAAAAGATGCCACAATTGCCGTTTCTGGAGGGATACATGAAAAAATCGATAACCGCTTCGCCGTAACGGCAGGACGTGAGGTGCATCTAAAAGCAGGCGCAAATGTCGTGCTTGATGCAGGTACGGAGGTTACGGTAACCGCCGGTGGGAGCGTAATGAAGGTTGATGCGGCCGGGGTGCACCTTATTGGTCCAGCGATCAATTTAAACGCTGGCGGAAGTCCTGGTAGTGGCTCTGGGTACCAAGGACAGCCAGCGAAATCGCCACGCTCAGTGAACAAACCTTGATCGTTTAATGCAAACTAAGAAATTTGAGGAAAGATATGCCCAAAGCAGCACTTGTTGGCCATGTGGGAACCGCGCATGATGGATTTCCACCTACACCGATTGTGGCGGGGTCGTCAACAGTAAAAGTTGACGGGATACCCGTAGTTCGTAAAGGTGATCCCCTGGCACCGCATAGTAAACCGAAACACCCGCCTCATGGGCGAGCGGTAAATGCGGGTTCCGGTAGCGTTATGATTGATGGAAAACCAGCCGCTCGTATTGGTGATGCAGTGAGTTGTGGCGGTGTGATTGTAGGAGGTTCAAGTGTCAACATTGGTTAATACTCCGTCAATGCTTAAAGCAAGCGTGTTAGCATGCCTAGTCATGCTAAGTGGACAAGTACATGCCGAACAAGTTGAAGTTGAAGCCACACCTTTTGTGCAACTAGAGCCGGTTGAAAAAATCGCGGATGACTATGATATCCAGGCGATGACGCCAGAGGCAATATTTGAGCATGGACGTTTGTCTCGCGCTCAGTTCCATTACCAACGAGCTGAAAAATATCTACGTGCAGCGGCGGATCAAGGTATTGTTCCTGCCGCTTATTTATACGCTGTGCTCGTCAGTGATGACGGTAATAAGCTCGATTATTCGCCGGTTGCGCAGCAGTATCTCACGCAGGCCGCAAAGGCGGATTATATTCCAGCCATGAAATTACTGGTTGAAAAAGGCCATTGGTTATCGGCAAATCATCGTACTATTTGGCGCTATAAGTATGAAGAAGCACTAGCAGATTGGTATGAAAAAGCACCTAAAGACGCAGCATTCAGTCTGTATCAGTACATTTATCCAACAGACAAAAAGAAAGCTGAGCAGTATTTAGAAGAGGCGATTGCGGCGAATGATGTTGATGCCTTGTTACATAAAGCATCGCAAATAGAACTGGCTGAGCGCGGCTTTTATCTTTTCCCCAGCTCTCGCCTTGATGCGGCCGCTGAAGTAAAAAAACAGATTGCCAATGCGGGTGGGATCCCCGGTACTAAGAGTTTATATCGTGATTTTATCCGTCGAGGGGAAAGCCATAAAGCGGTGGCGTGGCGCGAAAAAGCGATTGAACAAGGGGATCTTATGTCTCTTGCTGCCCTGGGGCGTCTGTACACCACAAACTACATGCCTGAAGACGCTGAGTATACTGATGGGCTCGTTTATCTTTCTGCCTACTTGGATGTGGTTGGTCAAGGACGGTTCGTGACTTTGAGAGAGCAGGCAATGGAACAGTTTGAGCTCGCGTCTTCGCGAGTATCAAATGACGTCATTGAAAAGGTAGAACAAAGAGCGGCTGAATTGCGTAGGACACACATGTTCTTTCATTATGATCGCTACTGGCAAAAAACGGCTTTAAAGAAAGAACCCGCAACTAAGCCAGTGAGTTAATTGCGAGCGAGCGTTGTTTCTACTTTCTGAGCGGCCACATCACCGAGGCATTGATACATCGGTTCGATGTTGGTCGTTTCTTTATACGTCTCTCAATTGTACCTCTCAATTACACCGTTAGACTAAACCTCTCTGCCATCGACATCGCAATATTGTTATCGTAATACGCCGCCTCGTTAATAAAGTGCGGATACGCAGTGTACTTTCCTTCCCAAGCGACTTCGCGACCGTCAAAGCACATGAATAAAGGATCGCCAGGTACTATCGGCTCAAAGTCTTTGTCTTGCACGTTTTGGTGCACCATACCGATGCGCTCTCCTTGTGCATTTTGGGGTAGATGTAAGGTTTCTTTATAGCGATAAGCCGTTACTTGCGCGGGTAGCTCTGGCACCTTGTCGATATTAAAGAGATGCACAAAATCGAGAATATGCGTCGTCATTTCTTGCATGGATTCCATTACATCATGGCGTAATACGGATTGCGGTTGAGGACCAACCTCAACAATGACGCCTTGCTTCGCCACTGAGCATAAAAAAGCGTGTTGAAGCGGCTCGAGATGATCTTCTACTAAAATAATGGCATCGGGCATACGCTCACTGATATAGGCAGCAAGCTGTTTATTGAATGTGTCTAATGCGAGCAAAATGAGCGTAGGCCCCATGTTGCTGGTGGTGTTGTGTAAATCGATGATGAAATCGACGCGAGGATCGCCTTTAGGACCTAGCTGTTGATTGAGGACTTTTGCGCGACTTTGCTCGTAGTTTGTTAAGGTGAGATCGGCGAGCCCTTGAGGATCGAATTGTCGATTTAAGTCACAATCGAGATAACGTTTATTTGCATGATAAGCCGACGGATTCGCGAACACATGCTCCGTTGAAAAACTATCCCGAGTCGTAACAGATGTATTGGTTTGCCACTGTTTTAGTGCGTAAATCCCGCTAAACTCATTGCCATGGGTGCCACCGACGATGGCCACTTGACTGAAGCGACTCATGAGAACTCCTTGTGTTGAATGGAAAAACATCCGCTTATGTCGTGGTGCTAGCTTAGCATCGATACTTGTAGAGATTAATAGAATAATTTTTCTTTTATATTGGTTTTTTATTCAAAGGTTAAGAGAGGAAAAGTGTTCAGGCAATCTTTGCGTCAGTTCACACTTCAGCAGCATTGAACCGGTTAGGCTGAGATAAAAACAAAAGAGAGGTAAGGCATGAGTAATAAGTTTCCTGACAATTTCTTATGGGGTGGCGCGGTTGCCGCGCATCAGGTAGAGGGTGGATGGAACTGTGATGGTAAAGGCGTGAGTATCGTTGATGTGCTTACCAAAGGTGAGCACGGCGTGCCGCGTAAGATTACCGAGCAAGTCCAGGCTGAAGAAACGTATCCCAACCATCAAGCGGTTGATTTTTACCATCGTTACCGCGACGACATTGCGATGTTCGCAGAGATGGGATTTAAATGCTTTCGGACGTCGATTGCGTGGTCCCGTATTTTCCCAAATGGGGATGAAGCGACCCCTAACGAAGCGGGGCTGGCGTTTTATGATGGATTGATTGATTGCTTGTTAGAGCATGATATCGAGCCTGTCATTACATTGTCGCACTTTGAGATGCCGCACCACCTTGTCAGTGAATATGGTGGCTGGGCAAATCGAGCGGTCGTGGATCACTTCGTTCGTTTTTGTGAAGCCGTATTAACGCGCTACCGTGACAAAGTCACCTATTGGATTACCTTCAACGAGATCAATAATCAGCTTAACTGGGATTATCCGTTATTTGGTTATTGTAATTCGGGGGTGGTGTTTACCGAGCACGACCACCCTGAGCAAACCTTGTATCAAGTGCTACATCACCAATTTGTGGCCAGTGCCAAAGTGGTCGCACTGGGGCATGTTATTAACTCTGAATTTAGCATTGGCAGCATGATCCACATGATGCCTTTGTATCCTGCGACGTGCCATCCGGATGACATGTTAGCATCACAGCAAGCGATGCGAGATAAATACCTGTGCAGTGATGTACAGATAAGGGGTCATTACCCTCACTACATTTGGCCTCAATGGGCAAGCAAAGGGATTAAGGTGGTGATGCACGATGATGATGCGCAGATCTTAAAAAATGGTCAGGCGGATTTTTTGGCAATCAGTTACTACATGACCAATATTGTCGATGCTAATCCGCCAGAACAAGATGAAAATGCCTTGTTCAGCGCTAGTCGATTGAATCCACATTTGCCGGCGTCGGATTGGGGCTGGCAGATCGATCCGAAAGGGCTACGTTATGCACTTTCAGAGTTGTACGAACGCTATGAATTGCCCATTTTTGTGGTTGAAAATGGCCTAGGGGCGGTGGATATTCCCGATCAAACCGGCGCAATCAACGATGATTATCGTATCGACTATTTGTCGCAACACATTGAAGCGCTTGAAGAGGCGATTTCACTCGATGGTGTGGATGTGATGGGATACACGCCTTGGGGATGTATTGATTGTGTATCTTTCACCACCGGAGAATACCGCAAGCGGTATGGGTTCATTTATGTTGATCGTCATGACGATGGCAGTGGTGACTTTTCTCGCTCCCGTAAAAAAAGCTTTGACTGGTATAAACAGGTCATTGCCAACAATGGCTTGACGGGCTAGAGGATAGGCTAAAAGGGACGCGTTCGGCGTCCCTTTTGCTTTTATCGCTATACGACCGCTAGGATGAAGATGACGGTTTACACGTTAGGTTGATAATCAAATTCAATCACTTCGCCGTATTCAATGCCTTGTTCACGATAACCCACGATCGCCTCTATCACATTAAAATGTGCGACGACGGCAATGGTTGAATACTCGTGATACATGTCGAGCACAGCGCTCACGCGACGGTGCAAAGCTGTTGCGGATTCATAACCGGCGTTAGTAACCTCATTACCGTTGGCAAACAGCTCTCTATACTCAATCCAGCGACGATCGCGTTCAGAAAGAGGAATATAGCTCCCCTTTATATCCGCTTGCCATTCGCGTAAATCGTGCTCAACAAACAGATCTTTTTGCAGCTGTCGGTTGAGAATTTCTGCTGTTTGCAGGGCGCGCGTATAGGGCGACGACAATATAATATCCGCTTGTTGTAAGGCAGAGTGACTGGCCAAGGCCTGGATGTCTGGAATACACGCACGTTGTAGTGGCGCATAATCTTTTTCTAACTGACTCATCTGACGAGCATCTGCCAAAGCGTAATCGGTTTTTCCATGGCGGACAAAGACGACTTTCATCGGACTTCCTTCTCTAGCGTCGATCATGGCCATCAGCTTGCGGACATGTTTAGCAAGTGACATCCATTTGGACCAACGGTTGCTACAACCTCATTTGACATTGGGTTGTAGCATACCGTCATGATGCTGTCATGAAACGCCAGAAGGATAAAGGACATGACGTGAGCGAGCTCGCTATTTTTGATGATGGCGGTCAAGTATATTAATACGATTCCGTCCTTCCTCTTTCGCTTGATACAGACGTTGGTCTGCCATTTCTAGCAGATAAGAGTCAGTGGTTTCATCGGTCGGTTGCAAAATGATCCCGCCAATGCTCACTGTAATCGTCTTGCCATCTGGGTTTTTCGCATGGGTGAGGCCAAGTGCCGCAATGTCATCATGAATCGCATCAGCTAATGCATGAAGCTGAGAGGCGTAGTGGGTTGAAAGCGTGATAGCAAACTCTTCTCCCCCAAACCTTGCAACCGAGCCTTGAAAGGCTTGGGTTTGCTTGAGCAGTACCCGCGCAATCTTAGTGAGTACATCATCGCCTTTTAGATGCCCATACTCATCGTTGTACGCTTTGAAGTGATCGACATCGATCATCATTACCGCAACAGGTAAGTCATTCTCAATACCATGACGGATATGGCTCTTTAGCTCACGTTTAAAGGGGCGGCGTGTGCTCAGGCGGGTGAGGTCATCTGTCTCTGCCTGTACTTTCAGTTTTTCGTTGGCTGCGATCAGTTCTTCTTGCAACTGTTCCATAGCAAAGTGGTTGCGCTCTCGAATCATGACTTCACTAATCGCCGTCGCAAAGCGCTTCAATAGTAACGTTTTGTTGTTATCCCAGATAAACGGTAATTGACGATTCGCCACCGTGATCATCCCAAAGCTCTTGCGGCCGTCGGTTAGTGGAAAAGCGGCAAAAGAGAGAATATGTCGTTGACGCAACCACGATCGTTCATTCATGGCATCATCGCCCAGCTGGCCAACGTGAGGGACCACCAATGTATCGGTATCTGCAAGCCAGCGTTTGATCATGTGCATGTCACTTAAATCCACTGTTTTTGGTGCAAAGTCGGCCTCTTCTGGCCAATAACAGCGACGTTCAGCGCGGTTCGAATCAAAGGCATACCAGCCGATGGCCTCTACTCCTAATAGTGACGCCATTTGCGGGAAAATAAGCTCAACGTCCTCGGTGATATGTTGAGAGTCAGCGCGTAGAAATTGAATCGAGATATCAGCCAATAATGAGCTCGCATTCGACTGCCAATTCAGTGCTTTTGTGCGTTGTTCTACTTGTTCTTCGAGCAACGTTTGATGTTGGCGTAGCTCGCGTTCTGTGATGCGTTTTTGTAATAAATCGTCTTTGATTCGCGACTGGAGCGAATTGATTGAACGAGAAACTTTACCAATCTCATCATTACGTTGAATTAATTGAATCGGCACACTACTTTGGCTGATTCTATCGGCTTGGTAATAGTCTAAAGTCGTTGCAAGTTGCTTGAGTGGCCGAGAGCAAAGCCGATTTAGCACCCAGAGAATCAGCAATGAAATCATCAATGTTTCGGTAAAATGAACGGCAGCAATAGGCACGGTACTACTCAATGCTTCACGCTTTACCTCGCTGTGATCAAGAACGATATTCAGAGTGCCAATATTATTACCTTGAACACTCAGCAATGCTTGGTGGTTGGCGTCACAATGACGACTGGTGTGATTAACTTCGGTAACCGTCGTGCCATCAAAACCTGTGACGTCGACCCGACAGACGGTGGGCGTCATCGCTAACCCTTTGACACTGCGGCGTACGAGTTCTAAATCAACAATCCATAGTGCATGGCTAATGACCCGAGCTGAATTTTGGCTGCGGCTTTCCACCAGTTGCGTTGTGGTTGTTAGTGCTCGCTGATAGTTGATATACATTTGCGTCAGGGTCGTCCCAATAGCAAAGAGCAAACTAATGGCGAGCACGATAAAGGCGACGCGAGTTTGAAGACCACGTAAGTTAATAGCGCGTTTTGTCACTTAGTTATCCATATCCGTTGAATGAGGCGTACATCGGCTTTCGGTCCGTCGAGCCATTTTTAAAAATGGAATCTCGTGCCAAGCTTGTTTGCGCAACTGTGTAAAAAAGCGTGAATCGGGTGTAATTAAACGAAAAAGTGCATTATTGCATCTTTTTGGTGTTGGTAAGCCGCTATCGTGCGCATAAATATGGCTTAATGCAAGACCGGCTGCGGTGAAATGCCCACCTCCCAGTGCTGAAATAGTACCAGCCTCACGTAAAGCGAGCACCTTTTCTGATGTGTTAACTGTGGCAAAGAAGATATCCTCGCCTGGTGTCTTTCCTGCTTGCTTCGCGGCTTTCATTGCGCCAAATGCCATGTGGTCATTGGCCGTCCACACGTAACGTACATCCGGGTAACGTTGCAACAAGGTGTGCATCTGCTCTTGGCTAATGGACTCGTCCCATTGACCATGGACAATCTGACGCAAAGTAATATTTGGTTGCTCATCAAAAAAACGTTGACCCCCCGCTTCGCGTTGAACGGAGGCTGGCGTGGTGAGATCGCCTGAAATCATAACAGCGTCGCCAGACTCATTGTTACCTGCGTTTATCATTGCCTTCGCGATCGTATGACCAATGGCCTCGTTATCCGGAATGATGCTAGCTAGGAGATATTCTTGCCAATGCGTATCTTTTTCTATGGACATTTTTGTCTGTTCATCTATATCGTTTAAGATGACCTGAACGTAAATGGGATAATCGCGTAACATCGGTAGCAGATCATCCGCGGCTAATTTCTCATTAACGATGATGACATAATCGGGACGAGTCGGTTTATTTAAAGTGGCAGAGAGAATTTGGCGCATTGCAAAGTGATTACGATCTGCATGTCGAATGGTAAGGTCAAGATTCAACGCCTTGGCAGCAGCCTTGGCGTAATCGTCTACATCCTGCCAAAAGCTCTCATTGGCAAAGCCTGGATTGATAAAAAGTACTCTCGCCTGTTGTTGCGTCGTCGCGTAGGCAAGCGTATTGAAGAGCATGGCCACAGACGCAATCATCCATACCAACAGTGTGTTTTTCATTCTTATTACCAATCCTCGTATGTTTTTTCCCTTTTAGATATGATAGCGCATCTGTATAGGATTGATTGCGATGAAATCTTACAACAATAAAAAGACGTTTAAGCGCCATTTCCCAATGGATTTTTATGGCGACGGTGAAGGATGGCGTTTTGCTGTGCGTGCCGAATCTCCTGGCCAAGTTTTAGCGGCTAAATGCTGGGTTGCTTGTTTGAGTGTTCGCCGTCGAGCCTTTCGTATTGTTGATTTAGCTGTCGATAGCTTTAATTATGTGGATGGTGTGTTTGACGCGGCAGGATTGACTGGTATTGAGTTGGGGACAAACATGCGTATTCGGCGTCAGGGGCAAGTGGTTACGGTCGATGCATTGAACAACCGGTATGGTGCTTTGTGGACCCACCGCGAGGCGTCTATTTCATCGGTATGTATCAAGCCTGCTAACAAGATCGCAATCTCTTAGTCTCCCGCTGCTCGATAAGGCTATCCAGTGTCATACTGAAAAGAAAAGGCGGCAGCGTATGGTTTTTCTCGTCATAACAGCACTTACCGTTTTAGGTGGCGTGCTGGCAGGTGAACACTTTCATTCCTATCTTTTAGGCTTTGGCGTCGCTAGTACTGCCGTGGGAGTTTGTTATTGGATCACCTTTCGTAGCACGCATTATCCGCAGTTTGCTTTATTTTTGTTGTTGCTCGGTGTGGCGGCCAAAATGACAGTGACTGCGGCGGGTGTACTCCTCGGGTTAAAGCACTCGCTTATTACCTCCCCGTTTGTGTTTTCTTTGTCTTATCTTTTCTTTTTGTTTGCGTCGACCTATTGCTACTTTCGTTACCGCGAATATTGGTTAACACGTTTTCGACATAAAGATTTACAATGATTGACTCTAGTGCCGCTATCAAGCAAATAAATCATAGAGTTGGGGGGATGTGTGGATAAACTGGCGGATGATCTTCATCAAAAGCTATTTAACGAGGAAGACGCGCGGGCGTGTAAAGACATTGATGGCAGTGCGTGTCGCGAAGTACCGGGGAATTTTTTTCGTATTATCCTCAGCCAAGGGCTAACTAAAATCGGTGACGCGGTATCTAACCCGAAAATCGTATTACCAGCGTTGTTAACCGCTGTGGGTGCCCCCTTGGCCTTGGTTGGGCTGCTGGTGCCGATTCGAGAGGCGGGGTCGTTAGTGCCTCAGTTAGGTATTGCCGGTTATGTCCGCCAATTTGCGGTACGTAAGTGGGCATGGGTGGCCGGCTCTGTTATTCAAGGGGCTTGTATCCTGGCAATGGCGATCGCAGCGTTGCTTTTAACCGGTCAAGTGGCTGGCTGGAGCATTGTTGGCTTGCTGGTGATCTTTAGTTTGGCGCGAGGCCTTTGCTCGGTGGCATCGAAAGATGTTTTGGGTAAAACCATTCCTAAACCCCAGCGGGGACGCTTGAATGGCTGGTCGTCAAGCTTGGCGGGTGCGGTGACGATTGCTGCCGGTGTGGGTTTATTTAGTGTTTCTGATCAGCAACATGTTTGGGTGTACTGTGCGCTACTAGCATTCGGTGCTGCGCTCTGGTGGGTGGCAGCGGCGCTCTACAGCCAGGTGGATGAATACGAAGGAGCCACTGAAGGCGGTGCCAATGCGCTGACGCATGCGCTTTCTAAACTACGCTTACTGGTGGATGATAGACGGCTGCGCCATTTTGTGATCACGCGCTCCCTGTTACTGTGTTCGGCCTTATCCGCGCCCTATTATGTGTTGTTAGCCAGTCAGCATAGCCAAGCGTTGGCGATCACCACCGCAAGTTTTGTCGCAATTAGCGGCGTTGCGAGCCTCATTTCTGCACCTTTTTGGGGACTTTTTGCCGATCATTCTAGCCGCCAAGTGATGATGATCGCCGCCGTGGTCACGGCGGTACTGGGGCTGGTGGTGGTCAGTATTAGTCAGTGGTACCCCACGCTTTTCTCATTGGCGTGGGTGTTGCCTGGCGTCTATTTTGTCCTGACCATTGCTCACGAGGGCGTGCGTCTTGGGCGTAAAACCTACATTGTGAATATGGCCGAAGGTAATCGGCGCACTGATTATGTTTCAGTCAGCAATACACTCATTGGTCTCGTTTTGTTATTGATGGGCGCGGCTACTGCGTGGCTTAGTCAATGGGGGATCATGGTCGTCATTTCGGTATTGTCCGTTTTTGGTTTACTCGGCGCATTAATGGCGCGCGCGCTGCCTGAAGTAGAACGCTAAGCCGACGGCGGAACAGAAAAGGAACAGAAAAAAGGCGCTGAATCCGTCAGCGCCTTTTTTGATTGGCTCTAATCCTTAGACTTTAAATTGGCTAATTAGGCGTTTGAGCTCGTCACCGGAGTGGTTCAAGTCTGATGCTGTGTGCGCAGAGTCATTGCTGGCACTGAGTAATTGGCTCACAATATCTCGGATAGAAATCAAATTGCGGTGGATATCCTCGGTGACTGTGGTTTGCTCCGCGGCCGCAGACGCAATATGGGTGGTCATGTCATTGATTTGGGTGATCGCATTGCTCACCGAATCAATGCCGCTGCCAATTTCGTTGGATGCCTCTGAGGTTTGCTGGCAGGTGTCATTGCTTTGTTTCATGCCCTCGACGGCCTGATTCACATAAGACTGCAGCTCGTCTAACATCTCTCGAATTTCGTGAGTGCTCTTTTGCGTGCGACTCGCGAGGGTTCTCACCTCATCGGCTACCACTGCGAAGCCTCGTCCTTGTTCACCGGCCCGTGCCGCTTCAATCGCCGCATTCAAGGCCAATAGATTGGTTTGTTCGGCAATATCGCCAATCACAGACAGCACGCCGGTGATTTTATGCGACTGCTCGTTGAGCGAATCAACGTTGTTACTCGATGTATTCATTTGCTCCACCAGTGTTTTCATGGAGTTAATGGAAAACTCGACTTTGTCTTGTGCCTGACGTGCATCACCGGTGGCGGCACTGGTGGCATCTGCAACTTGTGTGGCACTTTGAGAGACCTCTTGTGCGGCAGAGCTCATTTCGGTCACCGCCGTGACCACTTGCTCGGTCTCGTTATCGTGCGTTTGTAATTGGCTAGCAAACTGTGCGGCTTGGCTGTCTATATCACGAGCGGACTGGCTGACTTTTTCCGTGACTTCGACGACGCTGCGGATGGTGGTTTGCAGCTTGTCGATAAAGCGATTAAATGCATTGCCCAGCAAAGCTATCTCGTCGTGCCCTTTAACCGTTAGACGTTGGGTCAGGTCGCCATCACCGTCGGCAATATCATTGAGGTTGTCCAGCATGTCTTTCACTGGCGTTGACATCCGTTGGGCAACAAACGCAACCGCAACAAAGGTAACAATCAGAATAATAATCCCGGCAATGACCATTCGTGCAGTTTGTGCCGCTAATGCTTCCTCTGCGTTTTCACGGAAATCGGCAACGCGTGCCTCAATGTCGTCAATATACGCCCCTGTGCCCAACATCCATTGGCCGTTATTGACCATATTGGCATAGCCAATCTTTTCAATCAGTTCATCGGTGCCCGGTTTTTGATAGAGGTAGGTGAAGGTGCCATCGCCACTTTGCGCTGCTTCGAGTAGACCCACAATAATTTTGTTGCCTTTGGGATCAGTAAGATTGATCAAGGACCGGCCTTCTAGCTCTGGCTTTAAGGCATGGAATACGTTGTTGCCTTGTTTATCGTAGATGTAAAAGTAGCCAGCCTTACCAAAGGTCACTTCGCGCAGTGCGTCTTTGACATTTTGTGTAGCATCGCCGCCCGCTTGCTGTGCGTTTTTTACCACAGTCGCGGCAATTTCGGTGGCTTCGCGAAGTTGCATTTTTCGCTCATCAATCAGCTTGGTTCGAAAAGTGATAATGTTCTCTTCGACCAGCTCACGCTCGTAATAAGTAGTGATAAACAATGTGATGAGAATGGATAATACCAAAGGTACAATGGCAAGCACTAAAAGCTTCCCGCGCAGCATTAACTTCAACATACCAGATACCTTGTGTTATTTGTGATTTCGAGTTTGCTAAAGTATGGAAGACATTTTTTCCGTTTGCCGCGCAAAAAGCCCCTTTATTTAATGTGGATTGGCAAATGTCTTGTAATGCTTAATGGCTGTCTAACTTATTGCTCAAGCTTATTTTCACTAACCATATGAATTGAAAAAAATTTATACTATAAAAACCGTAAGGTAGAGCAAAGTCAGTGAAATCGAGGGAATGATGAAACTAAACGCAGACATGGGTGAGAGCTTTGGTGCGTGGACGATGGGAATGGATAGCGCGCTGATGCCGTGGATTGATATGGCCAATATTGCGTGTGGCTTTCATGCCTCTGATCCTGATGTAATGGCGGCCACGGTAGCACTCGCAGTAAAGCACAATGTAAGTATTGGTGCTCATCCCGGTTACGCCGATAAGCAGGGCTTTGGCCGCCGTCATATTGATCATACCCCAGCACAAATTAGTCACCTCGTTCGCTATCAAATCGGTGCGCTACAAGGGATCTGTGCACGCTTTAATGCGAGCCTTGATTATGTGAAGCCCCATGGTGCGCTGTATAACACCATGATGGTGGACAATGATTGCTTTGAGGCGGTATTGGCTGCGGTGGCTGATACGCTGCCTAATACACCTTTAATGGTGCTGGCACTGCCTGATAACCGTCGGCATCGCCAGCTTGCCCAACAAGCCGGTGTGCCGCTGATTTTTGAGGCCTTTGCTGATAGAGCCTATCTGGCGTCAGGGCAATTGGCGCCGCGCGATCAACCGGGCGCGGTGTTAGATGACGCCAACGCGATGATTGCACAGGTATTGCAGTTGTCTCAACATGGCACGGTGACAACCCTCGAGGGACAAACGCTCTCGCTTTCGCCGGATACGGTGTGTGTGCATGGAGATAACCCACAATCGGTCGAGGCGATAAAACAACTCAGAAAGGCCTTAACACCATGACACTCAAGGTTGAGCAGGTCAGTGAAACCACGGTAATGATCCGGTTGGGCAATAAGATCGATCTTGCCTTAGTCCCACAGTTATCTGCGCTGTGTGAGCGAATCCAGCAACACTTTGGCCGTGGTGTGGTTGAGTTAATTCCCGCCTACACCAGTGTTCTGGTGGAAGTGAATGTTCGCTTACTCTCGCCAGAAACGTTGAAAACGTGGGTGATGAATCAAGGCGACTCATTGCGAGTCACCCGTGACGCTGGGAGCGGAAAACACGTGTCGTTGCCGGTGTATTATCACTCCTCGGTCGGACCCGATCTGGCTGCGGTCGCCGAGTTTGCCGGCGTGAGTGAACACGAGGTGATTGCGCGACACAGCCAACAAACTTACACCGTTTGTGCGATTGGTTTTGCGCCCGGCTTTGCCTTTCTTGCGTCGGTGGATGAGACCATAGCCATGCCACGTCATACCACGCCTCGTCATCAGATCCCCGCCGGCAGTGTGGGCATTGCACAACAGCAAACCGCGGTGTACCCGGCAGCATCGCCCGCAGGCTGGCAAATTATTGGCAATTGTCCCAAGGTACTATTTAATCCCCGTCAATCGCCCATGATGCCGTTTGATGTAGGTGATACCGTCTGTTTTGAGCCGATGTCAGAGTCTGATTACCGCGCGGCAGGAGGTCAATGGTGGCAGGATTAACGGTGCTCGACCCCGGCGTATTGAGCTTGGTGCAAGACACAGGGCGCTACGGGGTGGGCCAGCTTGGTTTAAGCCAAGGCGGGCCGGTCGATTGCCACGCATTTGCTTGGGCGAATTATTTACTCGATAACCCCGCAAAGACGCCGCTTGTCGAGATAACCATGGGTCAGGCACGTTTTCGTGCTGATCACGCGATGTCGATCGCCATCACCGGCGCAGACATGCAACCTTGTATCAATGGTCAGCGCATGCGAATGTGGCAGACGTTGACGCTAAATGCGGGTGATGAATTGCGTTTACGCTACGCGCACCGTGGCTTGCGGGCCTATCTCGCGGTGCGTGGCGGGTGGACGGTCGATGGCGCATTTGGCAGCGCAGCGACGGTGATGCGCAATCAACTCGGCGGCCTGCATTCCGGATTAGGTGAACAGGCGGGAGGCATGGCGCTCACCAAAGGAGATGTGTTGCCTTGCCGACCGCATGCGCTGTTGCCGAGGGTGCGCGGTGTACCGACACGTTTTATTCCTGACTACAATGCCCTGACTCCACTGGCGCTTGTGCCGGGGTATCAGTTTGATAGCTTCAGCGCCGAGGCGCTAACGGCATTTTTTGATGGCGAATACACGGTCGATCAGCACAGTGATCGTATGGGCGTGCGGCTTAATGGACCGAGCGTCGTGAGCAAGCAACCGGGTATTGTCTCCGAAGGCATTGCGCTCGGGGCCATGCAAGTGCCCCCTGACGGTCAGCCGATTGTACTACTCAATGATCGGCAAACACTTGGTGGCTATCCTAAGCTTGGCTGTTTAACCCGTGCCAGCTTGAGCATGTTGGCGCAAACGCGACCCGGTCAGACCGTGCGTTTTTATCCGGCGCGGCTGGCTGATGCATCGGCGCAATGGCAAGAGTTTGTGCAGTTTTTTGACTGGCTGTAGTCCGAAGAAAAACGGAAAGATGAGCCTCTGGAAGACAGAGGCTCGTGAAGGGGAGTCTCGCGCAAACAACGGACTAGCGGAAACGACTAATTTGCTCGAGGGCTTTTTCCATTTGCGCAAAGTCAGGAGACGCGTTTTCTATCGGTCGGTTGGTGTTATCCATGTATTGATATTGCCCCCCCGCACCCACTTCTAAAATGGTGTCGTCGGTGACTAACGCATAGCCGCTGTAGTTTGACGATAACACCCAATCTTGCCCGGGGTTGGGTGCAAGTAAGTCATGACCAATCGCGTAGCTGGCCGGATCGGACGTTACGCCCAAATAATGCTTCATCAGGGTGGGCGCAACATCTTGGTGGCTGGTTAGCTGCTTGCCGGTATCGATCTGTTTTGCATCGATGCCGGGGCCGACCATCGCGAAAGGCACATGAATTTGTGGGTCAGTAAAGTTACTGTTATGTCCCCAAAAATTCAGTTGATTGTCATTCATTTCTTGGCCGTGATCGCCAGTGAGCACAATCAAGGTATTATCGAACTCCCCGCTTTGTTTTAGCTCCTCAATGACCTTGGCAACCAAACTATCAACGTAGCGTACGCTGGTCTTATAGCGATTGAAAAACGGTGTCGGATCGGTCTCGTTATTTAGCTTGAGATAGTTAATTTCGTCCAACATCGGTTGATACTTGGGCGTAAAGTCTGCAGGGAAATCATAGCCATGTGGCGCATCGTAAAATAAAAACGAGAAGGTGGGACGGTTGGCCTCACGCTGCTGATGCCAACGGATCCAATCTTGGGTGAGATCTGCGTCTAGCTCGGCGGGAGAATCGCCCTCAGAGCCGTTACGTAAATCGGACACCTTGGTAAACACGGTTTGGTTGAATTCCGGCTTTTCCAATTGCGCGGCGGTAAAAATACCCAGTTGATAATCGAGTGCCTGCAGGCGGTCCATCAATACCGGAGATTGCTGATTGGCAAGAAAGCTATGCCAATAGGTGCCAGGCATGCCATAAAACAAGCCAAAAATGCCGGTGCGGGTCGCGTTCCCCGTCGCAAGATGATGTGAATAGGTACGGCCACCTTGCGCCAACGCCCAAAGGTTAGGGGTGTTGTCGGCATTGAAGGTATCCGCGCGCCATGAGTCAACCACCAAAAACATGATGTTCACCGGCTGCTCAACCTCGGTCGTGCTCAGCGGCGAAAGGGGATAGTTCAGGTCGGCTTCGCGATCTACATCCATGGCTTTTTGGCGCGCTAGAGCTTGTTCATCAATCCAGCCGTTTTTACGCATCATAGTGTTAGCGGTGGCCGGATAAAAAAGTGGCAAATAACGTTTCACCGTTGTCACGGGCTGATACGCATAGGCTGCAGCCCAAATATGAATCCCGTGGGTGGCGAGCAAGGTAAGAAACGTGAGCAGCGCAAATTTTTTGCCGATTTTCTGTTGGGAAGAAAAACGTGTCCGTGACAATGCAGCCAGTAGCCACCATTGCGCAGCGACACAGGCAAGCACGCCACCTACTACCATCAGCCAAGTAATCAACGGGAAGCTGACAATCTGTCCGGCGAGGATCAGATCCAGCACCATGGCATTGATATGGAATCGGTACTGGGCAAAGACGATGGTATCAATGAAAAGGGTGATCACACCCACTGAGGCTATCAAGGCAAGCAATGGTTGGCGCACCTTGGTTGGCAGCAGTAACAGCGGGAGTGTTACCAAGCCAACAATGGCGGCAAGTAAGGCCATCTGGCTAAAGGTACTGACCACGATAAAAGTGATGCCAAGTGGCTCAGTAGGAAAGCTAGGTAGAAACGCAAAGTAGCGGCTGGCTATTGCCATTAACACAAGGGCGTTAATGGCAATAAACCAGCTATGGGTTTGAAGTCGCGATTTAAAAGACATGGTTTCTCATCACAGTTTAGTTAATCAATTGGCAACGTAACGGGCGCGTTGCCAGGTTGTATGACGACGTGTGTCATTGAATAAGTGGGATACCATAGTGATGCCATAATGTGGTAAGCCAGACCACACCTGCTAAAAGCAAACTGACAAACACCGCCGCAGAGCCGATGTCCTTGGCTCTACCACTGAGTTCATGGCGCTCTACACCCACTCTGTCGACCACGGCTTCAATGGCGGAGTTAAGTAGTTCGACGATAATCACTAACACAATGACGCTGAACATCATCAAGGATTCCGTCAGTGGTAATTGCAGCCAGAGCAATACGACTAGCGCCGCAGCCAATAATACAACTTCTTGACGGATCGCGGCTTCATGGTGATATGCCGCTTTTAATCCAGCCCAAGAATAGCCAGTGGCTTTAATGATACGTATCAGTCCTCGTGGCTTTTCTGAGGGGGATGTATTAGCGCCCATAAATACATTCTCGTAACAATTTGATCGATAGACTGGCATTTTACATTTAACCGAGCCAACTGCATAATCGGCGCGATAACTTAATTGGAATTTGTTATGCCTCTGTTTACTCACGCCCCACGCTCCCTGTGTTTTTTACGCCTCTCTGCGATTGGCGATGTTTGTCATGCGGTCGCGGCGATTCAAGCCGTGCAGCGCCATTGGCCGCAGACGCAGATCACTTGGGTGGTTGGTAAAGTTGAAGCACAGCTTTTAGCTGGGCTTGATGGGGTGGAGCTGGTGGTGTTTGATAAAAAAGCGGGATTAGCAGGCATGCGTCACGTCTGGCGGCAGCTGAAAGGACGCCGGTTTGATGCGTTAGTGCATATGCAGCTTGCTTTACGCGCGAGCTTATTGACTGTGGGGATCGGTGCGCGCCATCGTGTGGGATTTCACCGCCACCGAGCGAAAGAGGGACAGTGGCTGTTTACCAATAAACGGATACCCGACACCCAATCTTGCCATGTGTTAGATAGCTTTTTCGCCTTCACTCAATATTTGGGTGTGCCGGTTATGCCGCCGCAGTGGCAACTACCACTTTCTGAAGACGATCATGCCTTTGCCAACGCGCAACTGGGTGACAAGCCCACTGTCGTGATCAGTCCTGCCGCGAGTAAAGATGAGCGTAACTGGCTGCCAGAGCGCTACGCCCAATTTGCCGACTACGCGGTCGGTAAAGGGTATCAGGTGGTACTCTGTGGTTCACCGGCGGCGCGTGAAAAAACGCTGGCCGCCCGCATTATTGCCGCTGCTAACGCGCCACTGGTTAATTTAGTGGGACAAACAAGCCTTAAGCAATTAGCCGCGGTGCTCGCACGTGCCGATGCGGTGCTAGCCCCCGATTCCGGCCCCGCGCACATGGCAACCACGCAAGGCACGCCCGTCTTAGGTCTTTACGGCCATAGCAACCCGAAGCGGACCGGCCCTTATAACAATCTCGCGGATGTGGTCAGTGTTTATGAAACCTTTGCTGAACAGCAACATGGCAAGCCCGTTGAACAGCTAGCATGGAGCACGAGGGTGAAAGGCGATCACGTGATGGCTGCCATTGATGCACAGCAGGTGATCGACGCATTTGAAACCATGATGGCGAAGCAATAAAAAAAGGCCCCGTAGGGCCTTTTGTGTATCAATGCCAGTATTAGCTGGCGAGCTGGCGGAGCACGTAGTGAAGAATGCCGCCATGGCGGTAGTAATCCCACTCAACCGCGGTATCGATGCGGACATTGACGTTAAACTCAATGGTTTTATCATCCCGCACGGCACGCACTTTGAGGGTGGACGGTTCGCCGCTAACCTCGTCAAAGTCGAATGCTTCCGTACCATTTAAGTCAAGCGATTCGACGGAGTCACCGTCTTTAAACTGCAACGGAAGCACACCAAAGCCAACCAAGTTAGAACGGTGAATACGTTCAAAACTTTCAGCAATGACGGCTTTAATGCCTAATAGGTTAGTGCCTTTTGCAGCCCAGTCACGACTTGATCCCGTGCCGTACTCTTTACCCGCAAGCACCACAAGTGGTGTCCCCTCGGCTTGATAGCGCTGAGCCGCTTCATAGATGCTCATTTGCTCATTGGTGGGCAAATAGGTAGTCATACCGCCTTCGGTGCCCGGCGCCATTTGGTTTTTTAAACGTACGTTGGCAAAGGTACCGCGCACCATGACTTCGTGGTTACCGCGGCGCGAGCCATAACTGTTGAAATCTTTCGGCTCTACACCTTTAGATTTCAAGTATTCGCCCGCGGGGCTATCTGGCTTAATTGCGCCGGCGGGTGAGATATGGTCAGTAGTAATAGAGTCACCTACTTTGACCACACAGCGCGCCCCCTTGATAGGTTTTATCTCAGGAAGTGCCATGGTCATGCCGTCAAAGTACGTTGGCTTTTTAACGTAGGTTGAATCGGGCCATGAATAGATCTCATCTTGTGGTACTGGTAATTGTTGCCATGCCTCGGTCCCTGCAAACACATCTGCGTATTTGTTTTTATAAAGTCCGTCGGTCATTGCTGCTTGAATGGTGTCTGCCACTTCTTTTGGCGTTGGCCATATATCATTAAGGTAGACGGGCTTGCCTTGTTGATCGTTTCCTAGCGGCTCTTTGAGAACATCAATATTCATATTGCCCGCCAGTGCGTAGGCAACGACTAGTGGTGGTGAGGCTAGATAGTTAGCTTTCACATCTTGATGAATACGGCCTTCGAAATTCCGGTTGCCTGATAGCACGCTAGTGGCTAGTAAATCCGCGGAACGAATGGCTTCTGCAATTGGCTCAGGCAATGGTCCTGAGTTACCAATACAGGTGGTACAGCCAAAGCCAACGATATTAAAGCCAAGCGCGGCAAGCGGCTCGAGCAGGCCGACGTTTTCTAAATAAGCCGGCACTACTTGTGAGCCCGGGGCGAATGATGTCTTAACCCAAGGCTTAGTATTTAAGCCTAAATCTCGCGCTTTTTGTGCCACTAATCCGGCTGCCACCAGTACGGCAGGGTTCGAGGTGTTGGTGCAAGAGGTGATCGCAGCAATCACAACCGCGCCGTGCTCAAGGTTGAATGTTTCTCCTTTGTATTCGACCGCCACTTTGCCCTGTTCGCGTAGGCTTGGGTTGTCCACGGCTGTTTGCCCGCCTTCGCTGGCAAAGCTTGCAATCACATTATTCGCCGCTGCTTGCTCTTTTTCTAACAGCTGATCAAACTGACTTTTTGCCTCGGTTAAGGCGATGCGATCTTGTGGCCGTTTCGGACCGGCAAGACTTGGCACCACATCGCCAAGGTCAAGTTGCAAGGTATCGCTGTAATCTGCCACCGGTGCATCATCATCGCGCCACAAGCCCTGCGCTTTGGCATAGGTTTCGACCAGGGTAATTTGATCCTCGGTACGGCCTGTCAGGCGCATATAACTGAGCGTTTCTTCATCAATCGGGAAAATGCCGCATGTTGCGCCATACTCTGGTGCCATATTGGCAATGGTCGCGCGGTCAGCCAACGGCAGCTTCGCAAGGCCCGGGCCATAAAATTCAACAAACTTACCCACCACACCACGTTCACGCAGCATTTGGGTGACGGTGAGTACTAGGTCAGTGGCAGTAGCTGACGCGGGCAATTCGCCTTTTAGTTCAAAGCCGACCACTTCAGGGATCAACATAGTAATAGGCTGCCCAAGCATTGCGGCTTCGGCCTCAATACCGCCAACCCCCCAGCCAAGCACACCGAGCCCGTTAATCATGGTGGTGTGAGAATCTGTACCAACCAGTGTGTCTGGCATGGCTAACTTGTTGCCACCTTTTTCTTCGACGAGTACGCCGGGAGCGAGATATTCGAGATTGACTTGGTGCACGATCCCAGTACCTGGAGGCACGACACGGAAGTTAGAGAATGCTTGTTGGCCCCAACGTAAAAATTGGTAACGCTCGCCGTTACGCTGGAACTCAATCTCGGTATTTTTCTGTAGAGAATCAACGTGGCCATAGTCGTCCACCATAACGGAGTGGTCAATGACCAGGTCAACCGCGCCGAGTGGGTTGATTTTGGCCGGATCACCGTTTAAGTCGCGCATGGCAGCACGCATAGCGGCTAAGTCAACCACGGCAGGCACGCCGGTGAAATCTTGAAGGACAACGCGCGCCGGAGTGAAATTGACCTGATCTTGTCCGGCGTGGTCGGCTTGCCACTGACAAAGCGTACGAATGTCATCCGCAGAGACATTCTTACCGTCTTCTTTACGTAGTAAGTTTTCTAACAGCACTTTTAAACAGTAGGGTAAGCGACTGATATCGAATGGCTCGGGCAATGCATCAAGTCGATAATAATCATAGCTCTCACCGTTGACGTGTAGGGTACGCCGGGTGTTGAAGCTGTCTTGGCTTTTGGAATCAGGTGTATTGCTCACGGGTGCCTCCCCTGGTCGGTTATTGTGAGTAAAAGAAACGGTCATCATGCGTTGCAGGCAACAGTCTCTCTTGGGGATTGCTTATTTTACCTTCATTATTGTAAATGGGGTTTTGTTGAAGTTAAAGGTTCGTTATCACGATACGGTCGATGGTTCTCATTGATCAATCCTTTTGTTTCACAACGTGCGCAAATAGCGCACTCAATGAGAGTATAGAAGGCTCTGCATCAGCGGGCGCTTCCGCTAAAAAGGGCTTATTTGGTATCAATGAACCATACTGATTTATTCTAAATGGCAACTTTTCGTGACAGTAATTAGTCATTCTGCCTATGGAAAATATCGCTATTTTCATCTTTGTTAGCCATTAATGCTAATGTTTTGGAAATGTTAGTCATGCATCTGGAGCGTTTCAATCGCTTAACGTTTTTAACTAGTCTAAAATGCTATTTAGGGCTTTTTTGGTCGATAAATCTAGGGGTAAAACTGGAAATAGTAGGGGATTTAATTGATTATTCCATGTAGCGCATTTGTTAAATTTTTTGTCTGACAATTGCATTGCATCACTGTGTGCTTCGGCATGACAAAAGGAGACAGCCATGAATACCTCAACCCTACTCATGCAGCTTAATCAGTTAGATGATCATCATATCAAGCAACTGCAACCTTCATTTAACCGGTTACCTGGCACTTCGCATGCGGATGGTGGATTTCGCCTGCGTCGTTACTCGATCGTTCATGTCTTTGACGGCGGGGTTGAAAAGCTGCCGCCACGACCATTTATGCAAACTTCTGATATCAATGAATTCCAAGGTGATGTGGCACGGACGTTTGAAGATATCGAGCCCGAGACAGTACAAACGCCAGGGTTTCATGCGATGTGCCGAACCTTTCGCGACCTCTATCAACTTAGTGATGATAATGATATCGAAATCCACCAGATTCGTATTCAGGCGGATAATCAATCTGTGCAGGTCGCCCCAGAAGGCGTTCACCAAGACGGCTTTGATCATATCGCCATTGTGAGCATTGGCCGCGATAATATTGATGGCGGTGATTTTCAGGTGTTTCGTCACAAAACTAGCGCACCACTCTTTAATCTCCCATTGATGCCGGGTGAAATGGCGGCCCTCGATGATCGTGCCCTTTGGCATTATGCTGAACCGATTACTCCCGTTAATCATGCGCAATCAGGCACGATGGATGTATTTGTACTCACAGCAACAAGGAAGTAACGATGATACCGGCAGTTTTTTCTCCCCATGCAGTACGAGGCCATTTTCCTGCATTGACGCAAACTATTGACGGCCAATCCGTTGCTTTTTTTGATGGGCCAGGGGGGGCGCAAGTACCGCAATCTGTACTGGATGCCATGGTGACTTATCTGGGGCACTATAATGCGAACTTGGGGGGACAATTTTTTTCCGGGCATCACACCACCGCAATGATGCAACAGGCACGTGATAGCGCCGCTGCTTTTGTCAATGCGCCATCATCGGACTGTATGGTCTTTGGCCCGAATATGACAACGTTGACGTTTTCGTTAAGTCGCGCAATCAGCCGTGATTGGCAAGCTGGTGATGAGGTGATTGTCTCGGCACTCGATCATTATTCTAATGTCTCTAGCTGGCAGCAGGCCGCACACGATAAAGGGGCGACTGTTAAGCAGGTGCGAGTGGATGAATCCAATTATTCGATCGATATGACGCACCTTGTCAGTCTTATTACGGACAAAACCAAACTGATTGCGGTGACGCTGGCCTCAAATACCACTGGTAGTTTGGTGGATGTAGCAAACGTGGTAGAGATGGCAAGAAAGGTTGGTGCCAAAGTCTATGTCGATGCTGTCCATTACGCTCCGCATTATTTGGTCGATGTACAAGCATTAGGCTGTGACTTTCTTGCCTGCTCGGCGTACAAGTTTTTTGGCCCACATCTGGGTTTTGTATATGTGGCGCCTGAGTGGGTACAGACGTTGAAACCTTACAAAGTCGAGCCAGCCACAAACCAAGGTCCCGGTCGATTTGAAACAGGTACTCAGAGTTTTGAGGCGATTGCCGGATTTATTGCGGTGGTGGAATATCTCGCGCAGTGGGGCGATCCTGATTGTTCACTAAGAGAAAGATTGGCACAAAGCTATCGCCAGTATCAGGCGCATGAACAGCAGTTATCCGCCCATTTTATTGACCTGATGCAGGCCTATCCCAATGTTCACATTTATGGGATCACGGATGATGACCAGTTGGCTTATAGAACCCCAACCTTTGCGATCCGGATTGAAGGCGTCACGCCCGCGGATGTGGCGCAAGCGCTAGGGAAACAACATTTTTGCGTGTGGAATGGCCACTTTTATGCCCAAGGGTTGTGTGAGCAGCTTGATATTTTGGACAAAGGCGGTGTGATCCGTATCGGTATGATGCATTACAACACCGTTGATGAAATTGACCGGCTACACCAAGCCTTATTGCCATTTATTAGCGATTAAGGTTAATCAACCTCTCAAGCGGCCAAAAGAGCCGCTTTTTTTAGTTAAAATTGGCCTCGATTGAGATTTAAGTGTGAATTTATTCACAATGCAACCTTGAAACGTTAGCTCGCTCATAGGCGAATGCCTATCCGTACGTTATGATCACCACTGTTAGCACTGCCCAAGAAGCTGTTCAGAAAGAAATCATTTAAAAAGAAACCAATAATAATTAAGGCGAGACCCATGACTGAAGAACAAAACGCCTTTTGGCATCAATATCTTGCGACTCTTCCCTCTGACCAACGGCCAGCCGATGATCAAGTAGTGGTGGACACCTTAAGTCATCACACGGTGAGAGCGAATGAAGTCGCGACATTAGTGAGCCTAAACAAAAAGAAAGCGCATTGCCGGTTGCGCAGCTCTTTGGAAGAGAAAAGTGCGGTGATCCCGCAAAAAGGACATTATAAGATTGTTCTTAATGGTCACCAGCGACCCGTGTGTATCGTCAAAACCACACAGGTGAGCTATTGTCCGTTTAACCAAGTTAGCGCCGAATTTGCGGCACGTGAAGGCGAGGGAGATGGCTCTTATCAGTGTTGGCACGATGCGCATTGGGGTTACTTCTCCCAGTACGCCAAAACACACGGCCTGCATTTTGATAAGCACTCGGATGTGGTGCTTGAAGAGTTTGAGAAAGTCTATCCGCTCTGAACATAAAAGCCGCGCTGAGCGGCTTTTTTGTGATTGCGAGTTATGGACAGGAACGTTTTTGTTTACTCACTCAAGTCCAAATTCATCTCATCGGCCCATGGCATGTCTGGCAAGGTGTCTAAGTTGGCTTCGTAACGTGATAGTGTGAACTGCCCGTTATTTTGGCTAACGTCGTAAATCTCAACCATCAATGCGCACGCGATATATTCAATAGCTTCTTCGCGGGAATAGCCGGTCATACGCAGACGCATAACTGTCTCGGCGACTTTTTTAGGCTCTTGGTCAGTAATTTGATTCTCGACGACCGTAATCAGATCTTCGATACGCGTACTGGCTTCTTCTTGCATGGTTTTACTCGTTGTTTTTAATCGTGGCGCCATCTTAGGACATCAAACAAGCCCTAGCACGACATTTTTGAAATGCGTAAGGCGTATACGTTTCAATAACCGTGGTTAATATGTTAATGATAACTATTATCGAAAAGTATAGTGAAACAAAAGGATATGACCATGACAAAAACTCGTATCGAAAAAGACAGTATGGGCGATATTGAGGTGCCGGCGGATGCCTTGTATCAAGCGCAGACCCAACGAGCGGTAAACAATTTCTCGGTCAGCGAACTGACCATGCCAGCGGACTTTATTCGCGCGTTAGCTATGGTGAAACATGCAGCGGCAACGGCTAACGAAGAACTAGGCTTACTGGATGGCAACATCGCCCACGCGATTCGCCAAAGTGCCGAAGCCATCATGGATGGTGAGCATTTAGCGCAGTTTCCGGTGGATGTATTTCAGACCGGCTCAGGCACTAGCTCAAACATGAATATGAATGAAGTGCTGGCAACCTTGGCTTCTGAAAAGTGTGATGAAACGGTCAGCCCCAACGATCATGTCAATATGAGCCAAAGCAGTAACGACTCTGTTCCTACGGCTATCCAAATCAGTGCCACTTTGGGCTGTGAAAAAGCCTTACTTCCTGCGTTAGCGCATTTACGAGACGCGTTACAGGAAAAAAAAAGCAAAGTCGGCCATATTGTGAAAACGGGTCGTACCCATTTGATGGATGCGATGCCTGTGACGCTTGGACAGGAGCTGGAGGCTTGGTCGCAGCAAATAGAACATGCGATGGCTCAAGTGACACAAACTTTATCGCCGGTGCGCGCACTGGCACAGGGTGGCACGGCAGTAGGGACAGGAATCAATGCTCATCCATTATTTGCCGAGCGTTTTGCCAAAGCAATCTGTGCGTGTAGCCACTCCTCATTCACGGCGAGCGAGAATCCCTTTTTCGCCATTGGTAGTCAGGATGCGCTGGTGGCACTGCATGGTCAGTTAAAGACCACCGCAGTGGCAACCATGAAACTGAGTAACGATTTACGTTGGATGAACTCGGGCCCACTTGCCGGGCTAGGAGAAATTGAGCTAGAGGGGTTACAGCCGGGATCGTCTATTATGCCGGGGAAAGTGAATCCTGTTATTCCAGAATCCGCTGCTATGGTCGCGGCACAAGTCATGGGCAACGACACCACTGTCACTGTAGCCGGTCAGTCGGGTAATTTTGAATTGAATGTGATGTTACCTGTGATTGCCTCAAACTTACTGCAAAGTATTCATTTACTCGCAGGCTCTAGCCGACTGCTGGCAGATAAAGCCATTCGTAGTTTTAAGGTCAGAGAGGACAATTTGCAAGCTGCACTGTCTCGCAATCCGATTTTAGTGACGGCGCTTAATCCTGTGGTTGGATATTTGAAAGCGGCTGACATCGCGAAAAAAGCGTATCAACAAGGCCGCCCTATTTTGGATGTTGCAGAAGAAGAAACTGATCTAGACCGAGAAAAGCTGGCTGAGTTGCTTGATCCAACCAAACTGACACAAGGCGGTATTGCTGAGTAAAATACGGGGCGAGGCAGACTCGCCCTTTAAAGCATTAATCCATTTTTTTAAGTGCAATGGCATTCATACAAAAACGTAAGCCGGATGGCTCGGGACCATCAGGGAAGACGTGACCCAGGTGAGCATCACAGCTGGCACAGGTGGTTTCAATACGCGTCATGCCATGGGTTGTATCTTTGTGATAGGCAATGGCATTGTCTTGCGCTGGCTGGGTAAACGAGGGCCAACCTGTGCCTGAATCGAACTTTTCGCCGGCATCAAACAGCAAGGTGCCGCAGCACACGCAGCCGTAGAGGCCTGGCTCAAATAGGGTACACATGCCCGAGCTAAACGCGCGTTCTGTGCCCTTTTGGCGTGTCACTCGGAAAGCGTCATCACTGAGTTGTGCTTGCCACTCTTGTTCGGTTTTTTCGACTCGCGACGGCGGTGTGAGATTGCCGTTTTCACTTCGAGCGACGATGTCTTGCCATGTCAGCATGATGTTATTCCTCTTGTTGACCGGACAGGAGTCCGTGCTACAGGCGTCTAGTGTTATGAATCCTGGTGATCGATGCAAGTAGTACGGTTGCTTTTTACTGCTGGGATCAACTTGATAGGGTGCCAATCCCCCATTTTATTTCATCATCGAGATCATCTTTCACTTGATCGCGATAATCTTCCATATGTTGCTCAATCAAGTCATCGGGCTGTGAGAAGAACGCAATATGGAAAATCGCATCCCCTTCATTCACTACAGGGAGAGTATGCTGACCAATGACGATACCACTTTGCTGGGCTTTGATTTCGGTTTCTGTTGTGCCTGCAGGATCACTGATAATGCCAATGACTTGATCGCGGTTGACACTTTGTCCGAGCGCCACGTGACTTCTCAATAAACCATCGGCTTCTGCACGCACCCATTTTGTTGATCGGGCTGTGACGGGCTGATAAGGCGTTTTTCGACGTGTTTGGCGTAACATGCCCAGGTAGCGCATCACACGAATCACCCCTCGTACACCGGCATTAATCGCATAAGGCTCAAAACGAAGCGCCTCACCGGCTTCATAGGTGATCACGGGAATATCAATACGCTCAGCTTCGGCGCGTAGCGATCCTTCACGCAATGCGGCATCGACCACCACAGGCGCGCCAAATGCGGTTGCCATCGCCGCCGCCTCTTGATTCTCCAGATTGGCTCTAATCTGAGGCAGGTTGGTGCGATGAATGGCCGCGGTATGTAAATCGATAACATGGCTACATTGGCGAATCACTTGCTCAAAAAGCTGATACGCCATTCTTCCCGCTATTGATCCTCGCTCTGAGCCGGGGAATGAGCGATTTAAATCTCGGCGGTCAGGGAGATACCGTGATTTGTGAATAAACCCAAACACATTCACAACAGGAATCGCGATTAAGGTGCCATGTAACTTTTTCGGATCGATTTTGGCCATGACTTGACGAACCACTTCAATACCGTTGAGCTCATCTCCGTGGATGGCGGCACAAACAAGCAGCACAGGGCCATTTAACTTACCATGCAGCACTTCAACACTGACGTTAAGCGGTGAATGTGTATACAAACGAGCAATTTCAAGTTCGAGACTTGCTCGCTGACCGGCTTGAATATGTTGTCCACCGATCTCGATGGCGTCGCTTTGTTTAGCCCTTCCCACGTGTGCGCGTCCTCTGAGGTTTGGCATTTTTTTCTATATAATCAATCACTAGTCCGGCAACATCTTTTCCTGTTGCGCGCTCGATGCCTTCTAAACCTGGTGATGAATTGACTTCCATGACCAACGGGCCACGTTCTGAACGTAACAGATCGACGCCCGCGACATTCAGTCCCATGGCTTTGGCTGCCGCCACTGCGGTTCTGCGCTCCGTAGGTGTGATCCGAACGAGGGTCGCGGTCCCGCCACGATGAAGATTCGATCGAAACTCGCCAGGTTGTGCTTGGCGCTTCATCGACGCAATCACCTTATCGCCGATAACAAAGCAGCGAATATCAGCACCGCTTGATTCTCGAATATATTCTTGCACTAAGATATCGGCTTTAAGGCCCATAAATGCTTCGATTACACTTTCTGCGGCTTTTTTGGTCTCGGCGAGCACAACGCCAATACCTTGGGTTCCCTCAAGCAGTTTCACCACCACTGGCGTGCCTCCGACCATCGTCAGCAAATCGGCAATATCACCCGGTTTACTGGCAAAACCAGTGTGCGGCATACCGATGCCTTTGCGTGATAGCAGCTGCATAGAACGCAGCTTATCCCGCGAACGTGTGATGGCGACAGACTCGTTCATCGGAAAGACACCCATCATTTCAAACTGGCGTAAGACAGCACAGCCATAGTAGGTAACGGACGCGCCAATCCGTGGAATAATCGCATCGAACCCACCGAGATCTTCCCCTGCCAAATGAATAGACGGTTGGGTTGAGTTGATACTCATATAGCAGCGTAATGCGTCGATGATCTTGTAATCATGGCCACGTTGTTCGCAGGCTTCGATGAGGCGGCGCGTAGAGTAAAGATTTTTGTTACGCGAAAGAATACCGATTTTCATTGCGCTTGGGGCTCCTTATTTACCGAGGAGGAATGAAGACATGGGATCGACAATGATCTTACCTGCCATTGCGGTGCGTCCCAGTAACATACGAAATCGCATGTTATCGCGTGCGGTGAGTGTCATTTCGATGGGATAACACAAGGTTCCCGCTTTTATCGTTGTTTGTATCACATATCGTAGTTGCTCGTGTCCTCCGGAATCACGTACGAGGCGTCGTGCGAGAACCGGTGCTTCGGCTTGAACGGCGGTTTCGTCATCGCCTTGGTTTGGATGGACCCAGAATCTTACCCACGCCTGGCCGCTTTTCTCGAACTCTTCAATTTTAAACGTGTGTAAACAGGAGGTGCGTGCACCCGTATCGATTTTCGCTTTGATGCGGGCTATATCGAGCTCAGGAAGGCTCACCCATTCGCGCCAACCGACACAGACTTTATCGTTCGATTTTACAGGCATTGTCATCATTACTCGTTGTTATTTAGCCCTTGTCTCACCATAGAAGCGATAATGATTATGCGTGGTAAGAATCAGAAAAATCAGCGATGATATGTGATAACCATCGCATACCAATTGCGGCGATGTCATGGCATTTTGTGGGCGACGGATGATCCTCATCGGGCCTAGCCAATGCGTTTTCCGCCCATGGTTTCGTTATGAAGGAAATACCATGCAAACCAGTGAGAGACAAGAAGTGATTGATGATCTGCTGTCAAAAGTCGATCAAGGTTCGCTTGATGTCGTGCAAGATATTGAGCAGGCACATAGTTTAGATAGCCTTGCGTTATTGTTAGAAGCCTTACCGTTGACCGATCGTGTGGGATTCTGGGAACAACTGTCGTCGTCATTGCAGCTGCCTGTGCTGGCTGAAATGCGAGATGATGCCAGTGAAGCGATTATCCGTGCGGTGGATGATGATCAGTTGCATGCACTATTCGCCGACTTGGATGCTGATACCTTACTTGAGCTGCAAGATGTGCTGACCGAGCCATTACTGGAAGAAGCGCTAGGTCGGATGGATTCAGAGCAAAAGCAACGTTATGCCTCCGCCCAGCAGTATGCAGATAATCAGGTTGGGCATTGGTGTGATCATCAGCCTTTGGTCGTTCCTGCAAAAACGAAAATTAACGTGGTATTACGATGGTTGCGGCGTGTCATGCCAAAGTATTGTGATCACGTATTTGTGGTCGATAGTCGAGGCTTTTGGGTGGGTGCGGTGCCAATCCACCAGTTATTTGGCGCGGATGGACGATTAAAAATTAGCGAGCTGGTTCGAGACCAATTTCCCAGCTTGAATGCGCGCGATGACATCTACGCCAGTGCTGACAAAGTGGCAAACAGTGAAGAGATTGCCTTACCCGTACTCGACGAGGGTGGGCTCTTGATTGGTCGTTTTGATTTGGGCACCGCCTATGAGATGCAGGCCGAGCGTGCCGAAGCGCAAATTATGGCCTCTGCGGGTCTAGATGAAGACGAGGACTTATTCTCGCCGGTGATGAAAAGTGCTCGAAATCGCGCACTATGGCTGGGTATCAACTTAATGACGGCCTTTCTCGCCTCCTGGTTTATCGGTTTGTTTGAAGCTACGCTACAACAAGTGGTGGCGCTGGCGGTATTAATGCCGGTTGTTGCATCCATGGGAGGAATTGCCGGCAGCCAAACGCTCACCTTGATCGTACGTGGTTTAGCACTTGGACAAATTTCTAAGTCCAACTTAAAACCCCTGCTTACGAAAGAGTTTAAAGTCGGCTTATTTAATGGGATTTTATGGGCTGTGGTGATTGGTGTTATTGCAGGATATTGGTTTGATAGTTGGGGCTTAGGTGCGGTGATTGGGAGTGCAATAGTCGCTAATATTATCAGTGCCGCCTTGGCAGGAATATTTATTCCAGTGCTATTAAATAAACTGAAAATTGACCCAGCACTCTCCGGCTCAGTGATCTTAACCACAGTGACGGACATTGTCGGCTTTGTCGCCTTTTTGGGTTTAGGGACACTGTTTCTGCTATAATTTTTTTCGACGATAATTTGCTTTTTTTTCGACCCCAAAATCTTTCGAAAAAAGTGCTTTCGATCAAAAAAGCGCTCATGAGGGGAATGAGCGCTTCTAGTTGTTACGCGTTGGCCAACGGCACAGAGGTATCTGTTGTCTGTGGCTCTTCCGCTTCCAGTTGTTTACCGTCTGCGATGGGAAGCAGCTTCTCGCAATACAATGTCATAATATCTTCACGGATCAGCTGCTCCAGTTCCGCTGCGCGCTCTGTTGGGCAAAAGAGTCGAACGTGAACAAGCTGTTCGCCTGTTTCGGTGTGCGATAAATATAAATGTGGCTCAGGGCCGGGTAAATCGACGCCCGCATGACGCTCTATCACATGATTGTATCGCCGAGCGATATCCATAAAATCTTCACTATGATCGTCAATACGTGCCAATAACGCGGGAATATGCGGATATAAATTAATATCGCCGCGGATCACCAGATGAAAATGGTGATACACATACCGCTTCATAAAGTTAAGATTTTTCACCGTGGTGGCAAAGAACAAGCTATTTGGGAGGGTCGCGGTTTTTCCGGTATAGCAATAATGGCCATTATGGGTATCAATTTCTTGAATTTTCGTCGCCATTAAATTGTGTTCGATCACCTCACCGCGTGTGTTACCGACTTCAATCCAATCGCCAATACGAAACGAGCGAGAGCTCGCGCGTTGAATTGAACCGGTGAAACATAAAATGATCTCTTTTGAGGCGACGACAACAGCAACGGCGATGGCAGTCAATGATAACGCAAATTCATTGATTTCGGTGTTCCAAAACAGGAATAGAAAAAGTAACAGGGTAGTAAACGCCCCGTTTTTCGTACGAGACATCCATTTACGCTGATCTTCGCTAAGAAAATTACTGTCACCACGAATGTGGCGTAGGATCAATCGGCGAACAAGACTGACTACGACAACCACTCCGACGGTGGTTAATAACTTGTTTTCTAACAGTAGTTGGACAATATTGCTTAACTCAGACAAAAAATCTATCTCCATGGTTTCCGTTAACGCCTACCCGAGTGATGGTGCTATTCTGCCCCCAAGTGAACAAAAATAAAACGCATACTTTGCAAATAGTGTTCATTCCGCTGTCCGTCACCAAGATATAAGCTTATGGGTCGTGCGTGTTTGAGCGTCGGGTGTGGTGGTTTGAAGGACATATAAAAAGCCCTCATAAAAACAAGGGCTTTGACGGGAGTTTGTGAGTTAAACGGCTTAACTGCCAATGACTCCGCCGTCTTCTTTGGTGATCATGATGACCGAAGAGCGCGGTATAGCGTTGCCACCAGCAGGAAAGTGAGCACCAGGGTGTTGGACGCCGACAAACATAGTGCGTGAATCAGGGGTAAACGTCAGCCCAGTGATCTCACATGAGGTAGGCCCCGTGAGGAAGCGACGAATTTCGCCTGTTTGAGTATCCGCGCATAACATTTGGTTATTGCCCATGCCGGCAAAATCGCCTTCGTTGGAATAATTGCCGTCGGTTTGGATCCAAAGACGTCCGGCGCGATCAAAGCCGATGCCGTCCGGGCTATTAAACATATTGTCTTTGTTGATGTTGTCTGTGCCTGCCATTAAGCCAGATTGCTTTTCAGGATGGCCTGCCATCACAAAAATATCCCACTCAAAGGTGTCACGGGTATGATCGCCTTGAGTAGGAGCCCAACGAATAATATGGCCATAAGGATTTTCCGTGCGGGGGTTAGCGGCATTGAGGGGTTGGTTGTCTTTGACGCCGCGGTACTTATTATTGGTTAACGTGCAGAAAACGTGTTTTTTGTCGGCATGCACGGCCACCCATTCTGGGCGATCCATGGTAGTGGCCCCCACTTGTGTTGCTGCTTCTCGGGCAAAAATGAGCACGCTGGCCTCATCAGGAAAGCCGTTTTCTGGCGTGAGACCGTTTTTGCCAAAGGTCAGCGCTAACCATTCACCTTGGCCGTTTAGCTCGTCGTCGCTGCCAGTAAATTTGGCGACATACAAGGTGCCATTTTCGAGCAAATCACGATTAGCGCTACCTTTACTCGGATCGTATTTTCCCTCAGAGACAAACTTATAAAGGTGTTCGCCACGCTCGTCGTCACCCATGTAAACCACAACATGACCATCGTCATTAACAGTGAGTGCGGCATTCTCGTGTTTAAAGCGCCCTAGTGCACTGCGCTTTTTCGGCGTTGAGTTCGGATCCATAGGATCAATTTCAACCACCCAACCAAAGCGATGTGGCTCGTTGGGATGTTTAGCCACATCGAAGCGTTCGTCATGTTTGTACCAATCATAGCCCCAATCAGAATCGCTGATACCGTAGCGCTGATACGTTTTGCCCAAGGTAACGTTTTTTGCGCTGGCAAAATAGCCGTTAAAGTTTTCTTCGCAGGTCAGGTACGTGCCCCAGGGTGTTTCGCCATTAGCACAATTGTTAAAGGTGCCCAGAATCGTTTTTCCTGAAGGATCGGCGGCGGTTTTGAGTAACGAATGCCCGGCTGCGGGGCCCGTCATGGCCATTTCAGTGTAGGCCGTAATACGACGATTCAAGCGGCCCTCTTGGTTGACGTGCCAGCGGCCATCCATTTTTTTCAACTCAACCAAAGAGACGCCATGCGCCGCTTGTGACTTACGTGCATCATCGGCCGAAATATTTTTACCGCCGTGCTCAAATAAATATTCATCATTGATGTATTCATTATTTACCGCTAATAAAGCACGATCATTGGCGAGAGGAAAAAACGTCATGCCATCATTGTTATCACCAAATTGGAGTGCTTGGGCATCGGCGCCATTTTGTTGGGAAAAAGCAGGTGCGTTAGCGAAAAGAGGATCGCCCCAAGAGACCAGTACGTCAGCTTTATATCCTGAAGGTACGTTCACTGTATCAGTTGTTGATGTTGGGATCGCCTCAAAGCCGAGCAGTTCACTTTGGCTCATTGTATCTGCTACTGCTTTCGCAACTGGATTGGCAGCAAAAAAAGCGACAGCACTGGCCGCTCCGGTGCCTTGTAAAAAACGGCGACGACTTAATGCTGCATCAATAAAGCGGTTGAACTCAGGCTCTGTATCTAATGGACGTTGATCAATATGCTTGCTCACGGCATGGTTCCTTTCTGATCGTGATTAAATAGTTATACTGACCCATCATAAATTGTGGGCGCGATCAAAAGGATGGTGAGCCACTGTTAAAACCTCATGAATCATTGGTTAACTTCTTGAGTCAGCCGGGATCCGTGCGCACAGGATCACGCTTCAACATAGTTCACACTTCACCGCCTGACTGATGTGAGGGCTAGTGCTGGTCAAAGTAATCCTTGCGCCGGATATATTTATCCATGTAATGGTAGGCAATCGGGCGCGTTAACCAACTATAGAGGACGCGCAAGATTCGAAATAAAGAGGGTGTATTGGTATAAATTTTATTCTCGTGTAACCAAAGTAATCGTCCTACATGCCAGTACACGAAGGGAATGGCAGGTAAGAATGTGACCATATCGACATCACAACAGATACGATAGGTACGTGTTGAGAAAGGGTATAATTGCTTAAAACGCCACATTCCGGCAGCCGGCTGTCCAAACGTCACGATGCGCTTTATCGCTCCGCCAAATTGATGATTTAGCTTTGCTGCAGCGATAATCGCCATGGCGCCCCCTGATGAATGGCCGATAAAAGAAATATGTTTACCTGCGTGTAAAAAAGGGGTTAACGCAGAGATTAATTTAGTGAGTACTGTCTCTCCTTCAAGCACGGTGTGATCGGCCGCTTGGGCAATATCCGCAAACTGGCTGTCTGTCATGTGTCGGTATTGGCGTTTGTGCGGTTGCCATGACAAACTTTTTTGTGTGAGAAGATAGTGAAACCCCCAATGGACGTGACACTTCTTACCATCGATAGTGATCGTTTTAGGTGTGCACGCACAGTTGACCAACCAATCCCAGGCGGTTTGCGAACCACGAAAGACCACGACCGCGTCATCGTTTTCCCGCCACAGCACCCGGATAATACATCGTCCCCATCGGTCATAAATATCACGCCGACCATGGGGACTGAATCCATACTGGGTGTGATCAAAATAGGTAGGGTAAGAGGCACGACAGAGTATGGCGTATCGCTCATATTGATAGCGTTTTAATCGCTTCATACAAGAGCCTATTTCATGAGTATTGGACTCAGGCTATCGAAAAAACATGACGAAACAGCGAAACCATCAATGAATAGCGCGCTCGATCACCGCGCTAATAATTGTTTAGGAAGGGTTCTAAATGCGTATCATAAGTGAGCGCTTGAATCGGGCCGCGGTGGGTGATTAAAAAGGCAGCATTCGTGCAATTACCAATCCCAATAATAACTTGTACCAACAGCCGTAAATCTCTTAACCAACGTTGCGTCTGCTCTTGACTCCAGTCTTCACGATATAGCCCCATATGATACTCAACCCACCAATAGGCGCCGCGAATAAATGCCTTCATTACCGACTCTGCCGCTAGGATCTGTTCAGCGGTACCAGAAAAGTCAAAATCGGGTGAGATAGGTTTGCCTTGCGTAAACGCGACATAGTTTCGACAGTGGCGAAAGAGCGCGAGCTGAAGTCCGGCTGCAGAATCATAGTGAGGGAGAGACAAGGTCGTGACAGGGAGATGTTTGATCGAGCGACGAAACAATGCCGCCGTGCGCTTACCGGGCATCAGATGCTCTATCGCGTAAAATAAATCCAAACTGATAAGCTGATTATTCAAGAGTACTCTTCACTATATTGACACAACACACTTATCCTGCCCGAACGGGCGGCTCGAGTATACAATATCGTATACTGAATTAAAGCATTAACTGATTCGCTCCCTCAAAGGAAGGCGTTGACAGCGTTGCTCTGATAATCCTCCCTTACTCTATGCCATAGCGCGCTTTTAGTGCAGATATCGCCTCTTGCTTATCGGATAGAAACTGATTGAATTCGTCGATGAGCTTGGGATGATGGATGGTGGAAAGCCGTCGAGTCCCTTTTTCATGGGGCAAGGTATCATCAAAGCGTACCGATCCTTTTTTAAAGCCCATTTGATCAAGATAAAACTGTGCAACAGCGATATTGGCATAGCCGCCATCAATACGACCGCTGACAAGCTTCATCATCAAAGAATCATATTTGTAACTCTCATTTAAGCGTGTTTGGCCCGAACGGATACGTGATTGATAAAGTTCAGGGGTAAAGCCCACGACGGTTCCTAGTCGTTGTAATTGGTCGATAGGTTGGCCATAGTTTTGGTCGATAACCATGACGCCGTCGATATAATCAACCACAGGCTCACTATAAATGACATTGACGCCTTTTTTGATGTCGCGATCCCAATCGGGACTATCTGGATATTTAAGATCAACGACACCATCGACAAAACGGGAAGGAAGGCTTGTGAGTGGTAAAGCTTTGTACACAAATCGATAGTGATGCGTGTTGGCGAACATATCGAGTAACTCGCGATTAAACCCTGAATAACTGCGATTAGAATATGCTGAAAAGGGATAATACTGAGAAAAGCTCTGTACGCCTACTACATAAGTCGTTTTGGCATTCACGGATACCGAGACACTCATAATCAGTAATAAAGCCCATAATCTTTTCATCGTTCCTATCCGACTTTCGTTGATTTTCCTCTTGTTATTGTAGACACAGAGACCGCACCTGTCTTTGCGTGCTCGGCTGTTATTTTACAACATCGACTTTCACTTATCCTTTTTTGGCACGCATAGCTGTCGATAAATCATTCGGTTATCGGTCACATTTTGCGCGTAAATATTTGAATGAACATTCGGTATGTTTTATTTTTTCACTTGGACTTTCAAATTTGATCAAATAACGATGAATAAGCATGAAATTGCGTCGCGGGCGATGCGGCAACATATTCTTTCAACCACATTGGAAATCGTTGGTAATGAAGGGCTTGCGGCACTCACAGCAACAAAGTTGGGTAAAAAAGCGGGGATCAGCAAAGGCGCGCTCTATCATCACTTTGATAATCTTGATGCAGTAAAATATGCGGCTGTGGATGAGCTCATTTCGATGTTTTTAGCCGTGGCTGAACCGGCTAATTTCGAAGACTTTGAAAGTTATTTAGCGGTGACAGGCGATACCTTATACCTGACCATGCAATGCGAGCCTTATGCGATGAAGGCGATGTATAGCTTCACGACTCAAGCATTATTTGATGGGCAATTTCGTGCGGCAATACAACGTTTTTCTCAGCACGGCTTAACCGAATATACCCGAGCAATTGAGTACTTTTATCAAGGGAAGATTCCGCAGTATCAGATAGATACGGCAATTCGGGTAGTGGACGCTTTCTTTCTTGGAGCGGGCTTACAAAGCTATTTATCGCAAGGCGAGGATCGGTTTCGTCAGAGTTGGGCGTTGTTCTCACAAATGTTATTAACCCAACTTGATGAAAAATAGAGCGCCATCTCTGAGGTGAGGCGCTCTAGTGTGTCAAGCACGGAACTATACTAGCTCAGCGTTGTGATAGACGTTTTGTACGTCGTCGCAATCATTAAGCATGTCGAGGAACTTTTCAAAACGTTCAACATCATCGCCACTGACCTCAGTATCGATTTGAGGGACAAAAGTGATCTCCTCAAGATCAATCGGCGTGTCGCCAAGAAAGTCGCTCAGCGCATTTTTCACTTTGAAAAACTCTGTATGAGGCGCGAAAACCGTAATCACCCCTTCGTCTGCTTCGATGTCGGAGACATCCACATCAGCCATGACCAGGGCTTCCAGCGTGCCTTCTTCATCTGTACCTTGAAATTGAAACACCGCTTGATGTTCAAACATATGAGACACCGCGCCCGGTGTACCAATTTTCGCATCATTTTTGACAAAGCATTGGCGAACATCCATGTAGGTACGGCTGTTGTTGTCGGTTAAACAATCAACAATCACCGCACAGCTACCAGGGCCGAATCCTTCGTACCGAGCTACTTCATAGTTCTCACCACCAGAGCCATTAGCTTTATCAAGTGCCTTGTCAATGACATGCCCAGGCACTTGATCCTTTTTGGCTTTTTCCATCAAGCGGCGCAGTGATAGATTACTCTCTGGATCTGAGCCACCATTTTTAGCACATACGTAAATCTCTTTACCGTATTTTGAGTAAACCTTAATTTTTGCGCCTTGGGTTTTGGCCATTGACGCTTTACGAACTTCAAAACTTCGTCCCATTGGGAATCTCTCTTAATAACGCTTTCGCAGATACGGGGTAATTCTATCAAGAGAGTGTTCCTTTGCACCAGTAAATGCACTGACCTTGGACAAAGTCAGTGCGATAGACACGAATCACACTCTCTTGGCGTCTAAATGGCCCTTGCCTGAGTCACCGGGCTTCGGCTTATTCTTGGCTTAAATGACTGGCATAGAGCTTAGGTCTGCGGTGCTTCAAGTTGGTGACTGAGCCTTGTTCATGCAGCATTTTGAGCTTATCAAGGTCAACATCCGCGAAGATCATCATCTCAGTGTTTGCGTTCGCCTCTGCGAGTGTTGCATCGTGAGGGAAATACACATCAGACGGTGAAAAGACCGCCGACTGGGCATATTGAATATCAACGTTATCGACACGGGGCAAGTTGCCGACACTACCACCAATAGCAACATAACATTCGTTTTCAATTGCGCGAGCTTGAGCGCACAAACGGACTCGAAGATAACCATTTTTGGTATCTGTCCAGAAAGGAACAAATAAAATCTGTACCCCTTGCTCGGCAAGGATCCGCCCTAACTCTGGGAATTCCGCATCATAACAAGTAAGAATGCCAACGCGGCCTGCGTCGGTTTCGATAACTTTTACTGTATCACCGCCATCGATCACCCAGTCTCGTTGCTCATGTGGCGTGATATGGATTTTGTACTGTTCGTCAATGCTGCCGTCTCGATGCATCAGGTAAGACACATTGTAGAGCTTGCCATCTTCGAGGACTGGCATACTCCCTGCGATAATATTGATGTTGTAAGTCACCGCCAGCTGAGAAAAGCGTTGTTTAATGGCTTGGGTAAACTCACTAAGAAAACGTATCGCCTCCACCGAGCGTTTATCTGGTGCAAGCCCCATTAACGGTGCACAGAAAAACTCCGGGAATAGGGCAAAGTCCGATTGATAATTGGCTAAAGAAGAAACAAAAAACTCGGCTTGGTTGAGCAGGTCGTCAACGGATAACACGTGGCGCATCTGCCATTGCACAACCCCGAGGCGCACAATGGTTTTATCAATATCGTGCACCGATGATGCGTCTTCCTCATAAAAGAAGTTATCCCACTCCAATAATGTTGCGTAACCTGCGGATTTATCATCTTCGGGCAAATAACGATTCATTAGCCGTTTGACGTCAAAGTCATTAGACAGCTGAAACGAGAGGATAGGATCGTGAATCTCTTTACGTCTTACCTTGTTAATGTAGTCAGTCACTGACACATCGGTATGTTTGTGATAACCAGGAATGCGCCCACCCGCTAGAATTGCCTTTAGATTTAATGCTTGGCAAAGATCTTTGCGCGCCTCATAGAGACGACGTCCCAAGCGGTGCCCGCGGTAGTCCGGATGCACGAACACATCTAACCCGTAAAGCGCATCACCTTTGGCATCATGAAACACTACGCCGTCGTCAGTAATGATATCGCTATAAGTATGAGGGAGAGAAAAACGGTTGTAAGAGACTTTGAGTGTGAGGGCAGCGGCGACGATTTTACCGTTATCTTCAATGCATATCTGGCCATCAGGGAAGGCCGTTACCAGTTGCATGATCGTGCTTTTTGGCCAAGCACCGCCGACATCTGGAAAGACGAGGTCCATCAACTCTGCTAAGGGTTGATAATCGCTAACTTCTATAACACGCAAGTTAAGTAGCGTGGCGGTGTTTTCATCCATTACACGTTCTCCTATTGATAGCTGAGCGACCATTATGACAAAGTTTGATGTCTAAGTTCACGTTTGTTGATTGCTGGATTTTCATCTTTGCAGGCTTACCGCTTCGCAGCGGAGCTCGCTATACAGATAACTGCTGAGTAAAAAGCCAAATAGCCAATAATGCAAAGACGATGGCCATAATTTTGTGTTGATAGCTTTGAATGTGGGTGTTGGTTAGCATCTGCTTGCCAAGTTTACCTACGATCGCGACCAGTATGATATTAAACGCAAGGCCGAGTGCATTAAGTAGAAGGCCGAGCGTTAATAGCTGAGTGCTCGATGATGCTTGTATCTGCTGTGAGATAAACTGCGGCAAGAATAAAACAAAAAAGAGTAACGCTTTAGGGTTGAGCAGGTTCGTCATCACGGCACGCTTATAGAGATAGCGCCCCATTTTTTGTTGATACTGTACCGCTTCGCTTTCAGCAGGTGATGCTCTCCACGTATCAATACTCATTTTGAGTAGATACGCTGCACCAACATACTGGAGAACCGTTAACGCAATCGGGGACATTGCAATCACGGCTGAAACGCCAGTGGCTGCTAATACGGTAAGAATCAGTCCAGAGGTAGCGTTGCCTAAACTCGCGGCAACACCGACCCGTCGACCATAGCTAAGACTCGCACTAATAATCAATAACATATCTGGCCCGGGGACGAATAACAACGCGGCAACGGCTGTTAAGTAAACAGGAAGCAAATTAGGGTCGATCATAAACGAAGAACACTTAACCAAATAAAGTGCGGCATTTTACCTTCTATCTAGGCATTATCAATGATGATTAAACATTAGGCTGGTGGTTTATAAGGATAAGCTTGGTCAACTACGCGAAAAATACGCATAAAAATGCCCCCAGGTTGGAGGCATTTTCAAACTCACAATGTGTTGCTGCTAGGTTATGCAGCACGCACTGTCGGTTTTGGTGCGGGCTTTTCAATAAAGCAAGCGTGTAATGCACAGATAGCGGCATGGTAATACTTATCAAGGACAACGTATTGCACATCCACATCGCGCATTGAAGAGTGAGCCGCTTTAGGGTTGATCTCCGCATCAAGTAGCGCAAGCATCCCTTTACTCATTGTTTGGTTTGAGTCGATACGGCTGCCGATAACAGAAATCAGTGCGACCATTTCACCGGTAATCTTCGCTTTTGGATATAGCTTTTCAACCCGATTGATGACCTTATCTTGGCTCGCGGTCTTACCATCTAAGTAGTAAGTAATGGAGTTAGCGTTCATCTCTTTACTGATTAGCTGAACGTTCTCTTCACGAATGATTTCCATCACGTCGTAACTGACTTGATCACAATGTCCGACCATTGATTGGTCAAAAATGTGTAGCGCAAGCACTTTGTCACGGCCAGCAATGATTTCGATCTCATTGTCCTTTGGACGGTATTTGTGAGAGATCACCGTACCAGCATGCTCAGGTTCAAAGGTATTTTTAACGATCAACTCAATGCCTACAGCGCGCATGCCAGAGGCTGCGTTAGGATGAATCGCTTCCATACCAAGGTTTGCCAGTTGGTCAGCCACATCGTAGTTGCTGAGGCCCATTGGCTGTACACGTTCTGGACCGACAATGCGGGGGTCTGCACTGCTCAAATGGTATTCTTTATGAATCACGGCACTGCTTGCCTTAGTCAGCACTGCAATTCGGCTAAAGGTCATTTCACTGTAGCCGCGGTCGTAGGTCTTCATCAGACCTTCATCACAGTAGACGTAGCCGGTAACGATGGGCAGCTCATTGCTGAAATCAATGTCGTCCATCGCATTGGCGATGACTGTATTGAGATCACCTTTGCCTTCATCCGGATTGTCCCAGCCAGACAGGTCGACAAATCGTGAGTTGATGCCAACACTTTCGAGTAGCAGCGTCGAGTTGTGTGCACTATGTGCTTCACCAATTGACGACAGGAACTCACGGACTTGCGGCAAATAGCTTTCCAGAGAAAACTGCCCATAGTTACAGGTTTCGAGTATGCCTTCGATACAGCTATGCGCTTTTTCCATTCGCTGGCGAATAAAATTATCGGCACGCTCACGAAAAACAGGGTCAGGGAACATGTTGCTATTAATCAATAGCATACGCTGTTCTAGCTCATCCATCGCATCGCGCCATTTTGGGTTGTTCGCGGCGAGTAAGCGATAAATGCCTGGTTTACCCGAACGCTTACACTCCAGCAATGCATCCGTGATGCCAGCGTAAGCAGAAACAACAAAAATTCGGTTATATGGGTTTGACGGGTACAAAAAGATGTTATCCATGACAGCGTCATAGGCTGACATCGACGTACCGCCGATCTTTTCAACGGTATGATTCATGTGAGCTCCTTGTGGGCTTTATGAACAAAAAGGTCGATTGGGTTTACAGGGGCAGCATCCCGCTGCCCCTTGACGGTTAATCGACTAATGGATAAACACCGTTTTCATCGTGTGTCTCTTTCCCTGTGATGGGCGGGTTGAACACACAGGCCATGACCATATCAACACCTTTATTTGCGCGTAGCTGGTGCTCGTCATGTTTATCTAGAATATACAGCGTGCCGGGCTTGATTGGATAAACCTTGCCATCGTCAGTCGTTTCAATCTCACCCTCACCAGACATGCAATAGACTGATTCTAGATGATTCTGATAATGGATATGCGTGTCAGTGTTCGCATAAATGGTGGTGATATGGAATGAAAATCCCATGTTATCATCACGTAGCAACATGCGTACGCTTTCCCAATTTTCTGCGACCACGCGGCGATCACTGTTTTGACATTCTTCTAATGTGCGGACAATCATGATTGTTCCTTATTATTTGTCTATTCGTTATGTCTTTATGATGCTTTTTTGAGCTTCTCTTTCTTGTACTGCTCAACGGACTTAACGAAAATTTGTAAGCCTTTCTCCATTTCAGCTTCACTGACGGTCAGCGGAGAGAAGAATTTAATCACTTCGTCTTCTGGGCCGGCTGTTTCGATGATCATGCCATTATCAAAGCACAAGCTGGTAATGTCGTCGGCAATATCACCGTTCTTACAGGCAATACCCTGCATCAATCCTCGTCCTTTGATGATCTCAAATAAGTCGCTATTTTTAGCAAGCATATCTTGCAGGACTTTGTTGAGCTGATCCGCACGCGCTTGAATATGGGTTTGGAACTGATCATCTAGCCAATAGGTTTCGATGGCTTCGGCAGCGGTCACAAAGGCATGGTTGTTACCACGGAATGTACCGTTATGCTCACCCGGTGCCCATTGATCTAGCTCAGGTTTGAGTAGAACGACTGCCATAGGTAAGCCGTAACCACCAATGGATTTGGACAAGGTCACAATATCAGGGTTGATGCCTGAAGGCTCAAAGCTAAAGAAAGTCCCCGTACGCCCACAACCTGCTTGAATATCATCGACAATCACCAGGATATCGTGTGCTTTACAGATAGTTTGTAAGCGTTGTAACCATTCATTAGATGCGGCATTTAAGCCACCTTCACCTTGAACGACCTCAAGTAATACAGCGGCAGGTTTATCACCACCGGTTAAACCGCTTGAAGCGTCATTAAGCATCGTCTCAAACAAGGTGAGACCATCAACGTTCGCATAGCCGTCATACGGAATACGCGTAACTGAATTATTGACTGGAATACCGCCGCCACCACGATGGTGATGGTTACCTGTCACCGCGAGTGCACCATAAGTACAACCGTGGAAACCATTAGTAAAAGAAACAATGTTTGAACGCCCAGTCACTTTGCGAGCTAGCTTCATTGCCGCTTCCACAGCGTTGGTACCAGTAGGGCCTGTGAATTGGAACTTGTAGTCCAAACCACGTGGGGCCAAGATGTGATTTTTAAATACTTCGAGAAAGCGTGCTTTCGCCTCTGTATACATGTCTAGGCCGTGTGTAATGCCGTCTTTCTCGATATACTCGATCAGCGCTTTTTTCAGCGTCGGATTATTGTGTCCATAGTTCAGTGAACCAGCGCCGGCTAGAAAATCAAGGTAGCGCTTACCGTCTACGTCAGTCATCCAACAGCCTTTTGCGCTCTCAAATACAACGGGAAAGTTGTTGGCATAACATTGAACATTTGATTCCTGCGACTTAAAGATATCCATAACTCATCCTGTTATTTTTTGAGTGGAATTCGGAAAAGGTATTCGGTGTCGTGCTCACCGTTGAAATGCTCTTGTTCATCAAGGAACACCGAGCGTTGACCACCAGAGCCATAGAGGCGGTCTACCTTTTTAAACAGCGCCCAAGAACCGGCGTTGTCTTCTGTGATTGTGGTTTCGATGAAGTGAACGTTTTGCGCGACTTTGCGAGCCAGTAGCGCCTCAATCATCGATAGGGCAAGCCCCTCACCACGTGCTTTTGGCGACACCGCAACTTGCCAGACGAAAAAGGTATCTGGCTGCTCAGGGCGGATATAACCGGAGATGAAGCCCTGCACATCGCCTTCTCGCTCTGCAACAACACACGTTTCTTTAAAATGCGTCGCCTGTAAAAAATTACAGTAAGCGGAGTTCACGTCCAGCGGCGGGCATTGCGTGATTAGTCGATAAATGTTGCCACCATCGCTGATGGCAGGCTTACGAAACACGAACTGCGTGTTAGATTTTGTCTGTTTACGGTCGAGTACTTCAGAATCCAGCACTGCCGTATCTGTCGTTTTTGATCGCCACATAATGTTTTGTGCTCTAACGAATTCGTTTTATATAATAGGCGATTGATTTGGTTTATCAACCCCGATTTTTTGTGTTTAGCCTGTCAATAAT
>NZ_MUFI01000027.1:0-48993 GCF_001996265.1 Salinivibrio sp. MA440 | reverse complement strand
GTTATACACGCGGTATTATACCGACATCGATCATTTATCTAAAAATAATTATGACAGAATATGCAATTGGTATCGATTTAGGCACCACGCATAGTAGCATTGCCGTATGGAAAGACGATAAACCCATATTAATTCCCAATGCGCTCGGTGAATATTTAACGCCCTCTGTGGTCAGTTACGATAACGGCCATATTTTGGTAGGGAAAGCGGCCTATTATCGTAAATTTACCCATCCTGAATGTACAGTCAGTAGGTTCAAACGATCACTAGGGAGCAGTAAAACGTACCGTTTGGCGGATAAATATTTTAATCCGCGAGAGCTGTGTTCTATTGTTCTTTCTGCATTAAAAAAAGATGCGGAAAGTTATTTAGGTGTTGAGGTGGTCGATGTTGTTGTCTCTGTTCCCGCCTATTTCAACGATCAACAACGGAAAGAAATCAGACTAGCGGCGGATATGGCCGGCCTCAATGCGGCACGATTGATCAATGAGCCAACGGCTGCCGCACTCGCTTATCATGTTGAGCAAAAAGATCACGGGCAGTATCTGGTGTTTGATTTAGGCGGGGGAACATTTGATGTGAGTCTCGTCGAATACACGGCGGGCATCATAAAGGTCCTTGCGTCTTCGGGGAATAATCGACTGGGTGGCGATGATTTTACTGAAGATTTAGTCGATGTAGTATTGGAGCGCGTTGGCGGCGAGCGAGAAACAACTAGCCTAAAAGAGATGCAAACGATCTATGAGGCTTGTGAGAAAGCAAAGACGCATTACAGTAAATCGATGCGTATTGCGTATACCTTTAAAAATGCATGTGGGGCGATAGAAAGAGGTCTATACTTTTCTGAAAACGACCTCGATACGATTTGGCGAAGTACGCTAAGAAAGCTTAAACAGCCTCTCAAACAATCGTTAAAAGATGCGAACGTGCATGTTAGCGAGATTGATGACGTTATCTTTGTCGGAGGCGCAAGTCGACTGCCGCATGTGCAAAAGATGGCAACGCGTCTGTTGAATCGGTTTGGGCCTCGTGATCTTGATCCAGAAACAATTGTTTGTTTAGGAGCGGCGACGCAAGCAGCGTACCGGCTGAAGCATAAAGCTATTGATGATCTCGTCATGACAGACGTGTGTCCATACAGTTTAGGCGTTGCTGCTGAAATCAATGGGCAGTCAGATATTTTTAGTCCTGTTTTGGATAGAAATACCACGGTACCGACTTCTCGTGTGCAACGCTATTACACCAAAGATGATGCCGAAGATGAGATTATCATCTCAATTTATCAAGGTGAGTCTTTTTGGGCCAAAGATAATATCCATATTGATAATATTGCGGTTGATGTATCAAGTTGTTCAGAAAATCACCCCATTGACGTGCGTTTTAGTTACGACGTTAACGGGTTGTTAGCTGTGGATGTTGATGTAGTAGATAAGCCCATTCAGGTTGAAAAAATCATCGATATTAGCCCTGCAGGTATCAGTGAGACGCAGTTAAAAGAGAGTCGAGAAAAGTTAAGTCAACTAAAAGTTCATCCGAGAGATAAGATGGTAAATATTGTTATGCTAAACCAGCTGCATAAGCTTTATGAAGAACAGTTAGGCTATGCCCGAAAATCAATAGAAGGCTTACTTATCTCGTTTGAAGACGCATTGAGCACACAAGATACTCGCTATATTGATAAATCCCGCCAACATATTAGTACAATATTGGCTGACCAATATGATTAAACTAGGTGTAATTTAAAGAAAGGGCACGTCATATACGTGCCCTAATCTTTAATAGCGAGTCAGTATTGGCAAATAAGTAGTAAGAATTGGCAGTGTCTTAACGGTTAAAACTTATACGCAACGCCGGCAGAGATAAAGTCAATGTCGGCTTTATCAATTTCATAGCGCTCTGCTTCTAAACGGAAACGATATTTTCCAAGATCATACATCGCACCAATGCCATAGACGGGATCTTTACCGCTGTCGGAGTAGCTGGCATGCCCGGTAGAAAATGCATTAGACCAATGTGCGCGCTGGGTGTAATCCCATGCATGAAAGCCGAATTTTGCATGAAAAGATAGTTCATTATTCATGGGTATAAAGCCAATGGCTGACAAGCTATAAGTGTCGGCTTCTGCTTCGGCGTTTATGCCTGGTGCGTTGCCATCAATGGTGCCAAGGTCCGAATAACCAAATTCAATCGCTGCATTTTTGTAACGATAACCTGTGTAAAGTTTATAGGCAAAGGCGGTCTTATCAACACTGGCGCCTTGTGATTGGGCTTGATCAAGGATATCCCAATCGACTGACGATTGCCCAGCCTGCACGCCAGCATAGATGTCTTTTATTGGTTTGTGGCGCTTTTGTTCGTCTGTGCTCGCTAATGCTTGAGATGATAAGCAAAGCGCCAAAACAGATAAGGTAAAAATTGTACGCATATCAAACTCCCCTAATATTTGGCGAGGAATTCTATACATCTATATAAAAATAGCAACGCTTCTTATTGACCATTGAGATCCATATTTGATTTTAATTTATCAGCCCAACACTATTGATAGGATAAACTATATGCATTGGCGTCAATATGTGTATTCGCAGTCATCAAACGCTATCACTTGTGTTAAGCAGGCTCTGGTCTTCGCTATCAGTAAGAATTTAGCCAGGAAGGTAGAAATATTAAGTCGGCGATCTGTAGTAGGTAAGCCACTTAGCCTTTTGGTGCTTTTTTATGAGAGGTGTATCTTAGGAGGGGAGATTTAACTATGAAAGATATGGCTGTCAATCATATTCGGCAACAACTTTATTTTTTCCTTCTCTCTTAGCACGATATAACAATGCATCTGCTTCTTCAAGTGCAAGCGTTTGAGTCTTTGTGTTGTAGAAACGTAGACCGACACTTACCGTAACTCGCTCGGGATCCGATAGGAAAAAAGGTGTGCTCTTTTCTATTAGTGTAACAATCTCATGCGCGTAAGCATTGGCTGCGTCGAAACAATCAAATCGAGTAACTACCGCAAATTCTTCTCCACCGATCCGAGCGATTATCTCTCCATTCTTTGATACTCTTTTAAGGATTTCTGCCACATACTGAATCACGCGATCGCCGACATTATGTCCAAAACGATCGTTGATGGCTTTAAAGTTATCTATATCTAGGATTAAGAGACCAACCCGGTCCAAGCCATTAAACTCACTCATCAACTCCCCGAAGTAACGTCTATTTTTTAATCCTGTGAGACTATCAGTAATTGATAATTCTTCCAGCTTTTCGTTTGCTTCTTCTAGCTCTCTCGTCCTTCGGCTGATTGCTATTTTTAAGCTGAATTTATGAGCGAGAAGGGCTATTAGTGTAATGAATATTATAAGAGGTATTAACTCTGCCGGAATATTAGTCATAGTAACAACTCATGGTGTGTAAACGCTTTAAACAAACGTTTATAAACAAACCGTTATTTTGCTTTGAGAATTTTTGTTGACCATAATCTACTCAAAATGCGCCATGTTCAAGTATTAGTAATGTCTCATTATTGAGACATGTGTGTTTTTTGATTTGCATGTTAACCAGTTCTGTGTACAAAATTGTTACGGTTTGTTTCCTATGTGACTTCGTTGTTATGTTAAGGTTAGTGGCAATGCGTCTAATTCTTTAGTATGACTCCTATTGAGAGAATTATAGATTATCAGTTGGGGTCTGTCTATTTATGCAGCACGCTGAAAGTTTGAAGCAGCATGCATTTTAAGAACCCTATGGCGAGAATGAAGAGGCGTTATCCTTCGAGGAACTAGAAAAATCAGTATAGTATAGTAATTACATTAGCGTTCGTGGGATAGGCGCTTATGGTGCGATGTGGTCAACGACTTTGAAATCTACCGATAGAAACGAGCGATGTGAGATCATTATAAGGGTCTATGATAACAGCCGTGTAAAAAGCACGCCTAGACGAACTTCATAGTATTTTTTTAGGTGGAAAGTGTCCGGCCAAGCGTGAGCAAAGCCGAACACTTTTGATAACGAAAAACTATACCATTTCTTTAATGGCTAAGATCTACTAAAGGCTCTGATTTCAGATGGGTTTTTTGTTTTTTCATTATTTTCGCAACATGGTCGACGGCTTGACTGACGTCTGCCGCATTCGTTAACACGGTGTACTCAAGATCGAAATGTTTCTGTTCGCCCGCTTTTATGGTCGGCACAAGGCCTAGCGGCCGTTGGTATTTTGTATTATACGCATAGCTTGTACCGGGCTCTATCCCCGTCACGTAGCCCTGTTTTAATGTGTCAGTGTTTTTCCAAATTGTTAATACTGGGAGCTGATCGGTTTTAAACCGCATCGAAACACCAGAGTCGGCATCTTTATTGTGTAAAACAGCAAGAGAGTTGCCTTCTGGGTCACTAATGGGCTTCAAATTAAATACCATTTCGTCAAAATCTTTTGTTGGCCCTAAATAGGTCTGCCAGTTTTTGAGTCCATCTTTTGCATAATCATTAAATGGAGATATTTCACTTGCTGCGGCATGGACTTTGGCGCCTTTCTCTAGGATGGGTTTACCAAAGTTTGAGTGGTAGATGATTTGATATTCATCGTCGTAATCAGCTTTGTTGGTGAGCGTGTCGTTTATTGAGAAGGAGTTTTCGCCAGGAATGATACTCAAACGTGTTTCTGTCGAAAGGTTTGATTTTTTAAAGGTACTCTCTGCAACAACCCCGGTGACAGTAATTGTATGTGGGGCTTCATCGTCTATTTCGACTTTCACCAATGAAGCGGGAGTGTTTTGAACCCGTCCATGAAGGCTGAGCAATTGCCCATTGTCATCAACACCAGGGTGGCCTGTCCATTCGTAACCACAGCGAACAAGCATTTCGTTGAAACCATCTAACCAGCCAAGACCGTTTCTGCTTTCAAGATCAATAAAAGCTGGATTGACTATCTCTTTGACGGGTGAATCCCATCCAAGAATTCGCTTACCGTCTTTGCGTACCTGATAGATACCCATGCCTCGAGTCGGTACAAGAGTCAGCTCCAATTCACCGTTATCGATGGTGATAATATCCACGCCATTTTGTTTACCTGTATTAAGTCGTTTTTTTTCAATAGAAAAGGGGGCTGTTGTGTTCATTCCTAACTTTTGAGCAGATGTTGTCCACTGGTCCACGTAGGTGTTAGTCGCGCTGTCGGTGAGTACAAACTCTGCTGAAAGGGCGTAAACAGGTGCTAGTAGGGCAACAGTCGCTAGGGTTTTTTTGATTTTCATCGTAGTTCCTCTCTTTTTTATGTTTTGGCTGAATCGTTTCAGCCAAAGGCTACGCTTATTATTTGAACAGGCAAATTGCTGAAAGGGACCTTGTGATTCAGCTCTTTAATTTCTATTGATTGATTTTTAATCATGAGTGCTGACTCACGTTCAGCATGACACGACGGAATTTATCGGTGGAATTTATCGGGACAGGCGAAATTTATCGGGACAGGCACGATACTTTTTCATCATCGGTTCTCGGGATCTTGAATACGGAGCGCTTCGCTTACAGAATACGGGAAAGAGACGAGACGCTTCGCTTCTAGAAACTAGAGACTAAATAGAGCAGATTGCGCTTGCATCGGGGTCTTGCTCTTTCTGTACTTTGTATTCCGTCATCGGTATTCGAGATCTTGAATACAGAGCGCTTCGCTTACAGAATACGGGAAAGAGACGAGACGCTTCGCTTCTAGAAACTAGAGACTAAATAGAGCAGATCGCGCTTGCATCGGGGTCTTGCTTTTTCTGTACTCTGTATTCCGTCATCGGTATTAGAGATCTTGAATACAGAGCGCTTCGCTTACAGAATACGGGAAAGAGACGAGACGCTTCGCTTCTAGAAACTAGAGACTAAATAGAGCAGATCGCGCTTGCATCGGGGTCTTGCTTTTTCTGTACTCTGTATTCCGTCATCGGTATTCGAGATCTTGAATACAGAGCGCTTCGCTTACAGAATACTAGCGTTATCGGGACAGGCACTTTTGGTTAGGCTATTTAGTGTCGCTCCGTTAACATACAGCTAGGCGGTTCTCGGTATTTGTAGGAGGTAAGTCATGGCCGATCATGACACAGAAAAGACGATACCTGAGCGTGACCAACGGCGCTTTGCCGTATCTGCCAATCGGGACAAAGGCAGTCACCGGATTCGTTATGTGGAGGCGGGCGGTGCCTCGGTGGATAATGAAGAGTGCACATTTTGCCAGGCGGTACCGGGTTTGAGTGATCAGCCGGAGAAGGAAGAGAACCGAGACGCTTCGCTTCTAGAGACGAGAGACTAGATCGAGCCGCCTCGTGCTCGCATTGGGGCTATTGCTTTTTCTGTACTCTGTATTCAGTAATCTGGGGAAGAGCGGGGACAGGCACGATACGCTTTTTCCGTATTCCGTATTCCGTATTCCGTATTCCGTATTCCGTCCCCTAGGCTTTTTCTAGTCTCTAGTCTCTAGTCTCTAGTCTCTAGTTCTCCCAACCCCCTAGTGTGATCTTCCCCTCTCTTTGCTAGTGACTGCGATATCAATAGTCGATCTGCTTCACATCTGTGTATCTTGCTTATGGTGAATTTTATATCGCCGTTTATTATTTCTTTAATATCGAAACGTTTCGATGGCGTGTTTTCTGCGAGAAAGCGCGATAAAAGAAGGCGTATCCGCGTTGAGTGGGGTGTAAGCGCTGAATGATCCAATCGAGAGTGAGAAGGTGATGAATGAATAAGCATGGTTTGCTCCATCCAAAGCTCGCACAGCTGGTTACGCAAGTGGGACATACCGATGAGTTTACGGTGTGTGATGCGGGGCTTCCGATCCCAAGCTCGGTGTCGCGCATTGATTTGGCGCTGACTGATGGCGTGCCGAGCTTTATGCAGACGGTCGAGGCGGTGTTAACGCACGCTTGCATTGAATCTGTGGTGATTGCGGAAGAGCTCGCAGTGGTGAGCCCAGCGCTGCACCAGGCATTGCTTGGGCGATTAGAACAAGAAAATGCTGCACGCCAACAGCCGATAGGGGTGACCACTATCAGCCACGAGGCATTTAAAGCACGTACGGCGCAGAGCCAAGCGGTGGTTCGCACCGGTGAATGTACGCCTTATGCCAATGTGATTTTTCAAGCCGGTGTCACCTTTTAGGTGGGCCTAAGCGAGTAACCACGATGACGCAACCTATCTTACAGCTCAGCCAAGTCGTAAAAACCTTTCCTGGGGTTCGCGCCCTCGATGAGGCAAGCTTGAATGTGTATCCCGGCCAAGTGATGGCGTTATTGGGCGAGAACGGCGCGGGAAAATCCACCTTGATGAAGGTGTTAACCGGGATTTATCACGCCGATAGCGGTGAGGTGAATTACCAAGGCACACCTGTCTCGTTTAAAGGGCCACGCGATTCGCAGCAAGCGGGGATCAGTATTATTCACCAAGAGCTGAATTTGATCCCAGAGCTGACCATTGCCGAAAACATTTTTCTGGGTCGTGAATTTACTAATCGTTTTGGCAAGATTGACTGGGTCAAAATGGTTGAAGAGGCGGATAAGCTGCTGGCGCGGTTAAATGTCAATGCGCGCGGTTCGACGCCTCTGGGGAGCATTAGCCTGGGCGAGCAGCAGATGGTGGAAATTGCTAAAGCACTGTCGTTTGAGTCGCAGGTGATCATTATGGATGAGCCAACTGATGCGCTGACTGACACTGAGACGGCTTCGCTGTTTGCGGTGATCAATGAGTTACGAGCGCAAGGCTGCGGCATTGTGTATATCTCGCACCGTTTAAAAGAAATTTTTGAGATTTGCGATCGGATCACCGTGTTACGCGACGGCAAGTTTATTGGTGAATGTGCCGTCAGTGATACCGATGAAGACGGCCTGATTGAGATGATGGTGGGCCGTAAACTTGCCGAACAATACCCGCGAAGCGACGTCGCCCCTGATGGGATAAGCCTTGAGGTGGAAAATGTCAGCGGCCACGGGGTGGAAGCGGTGAGTTTTCAGCTGCACCGCAGTGAAATTTTAGGCGTGTCGGGTCTGATGGGGGCTGGGCGTACGGAGTTAATGAAAATTATCTATGGCGCCATGCCGCGCGAGGCAGGCACGATTCGGCTGGATGGCAAGGTGATTAATCCGGTCAGCCCACAAGATGCGCTGGCCAATGGCATTGCTTATATCTCCGAAGATCGTAAAGGCGAGGGCTTGGTGCTGGGGTTGTCGGTGAAAGATAACATGTCACTCAGCGCGCTCGATAAGCTCACCCATTGGGGCAAAATTCAGCCGCGCGATGAAGTGATAGCGGTGGATGATTTTATTCGTCTTTTTAATATTAAAACCCCACATCGTGACCAAATTATTGGCAACTTGTCGGGTGGTAACCAGCAAAAAGTGGCGATCGCCAAAGGGCTGATGACCAAGCCGAAAGTGCTGATTTTGGATGAGCCGACGCGTGGTGTCGATGTTGGCGCTAAAAAAGAAATTTACCAGTTAATTAATCAATTTAAAGCCGAGGGCATGAGCATCATCTTGGTGTCGTCAGAAATGCCCGAAGTACTTGGCATGAGTGACCGCATCTTAGTGATGCACGAAGGCCGCGTATGCGGTGAATTTGATGCCAAGGACGCTAACCAAGAAACTCTGCTTGCCTGTGCGGTAGGCAAAGATGCCAATGAGGATGCAGCATGAGCTCAAATGCAGTCAATAAGTCCCAGCCGTCAGAGGATGGACGCAAACCTATGTTCAGCAAAGCCTGGTTAATTGAGCAAAAATCACTGATCGCCTTGTTGGCGCTGATCGTGGTGATGTCATTTTTAAACAGCAACTTTTTCATGGTCGATAACCTGCTCAATATCCTGCGTCAGACCTCGGTAAACGCCATTATTGCTGTGGGGATGACATTGGTGATTTTAACCGCGGGTATCGACTTGAGTGTTGGCTCGGTGCTGGCATTGTGCGGTGCCTTTGCCGCGAGCCTGATAGCGGTCGAAGTGCCGGTGTTGATCGCAGTGCCCACGGCCTTGTTTGCTGGCGCAGCAATTGGTGCCATGACTGGTGTGGTGGTGGCTAAAGGCAAGGTGCAGGCGTTTATTGCCACCTTGGTCGCAATGACGCTCTATCGTGGCGTGACCATGGTGTATACCGATGGTCGCCCCATTTCCGCGGGCTTTACTGAAACGGCGGACGCCTTTGCATGGTTTGGGACCGGTTATTTATTGGGTATTCCCGTGCCCGTGTGGCTGATGGCCATCGTCTTTATCGGTGCCTGGTACTTGCTTAATCATACCCGCTTTGGCCGTTATATCTACGCACTCGGTGGCAACGAGTCAGCGGCGCGTCTGTCTGGCATCAATGTCGATAGGATTAAAATTGGTGTTTACAGCCTTTGCGGCATGCTTGCCGCGCTGGCGGGGATCATCGTCACCTCACGCCTGTCCTCTGGCCAACCGACTGCTGGCACTGGCTATGAGCTTGACGCGATTGCGGCGGTGGTACTGGGCGGCACCAGTTTAATGGGCGGTAAAGGTAAGATCATGGGCACGCTGATTGGTGCGCTGATTATCGGCTTTTTGAACAACGCCCTTAACCTGCTGGACGTGTCGTCTTACTACCAAATGATTGCCAAAGCCGTGGTGATTTTGCTCGCCGTGCTGGTGGATAACAAAAACAAATAGCTTGTTGGGACAGGCACTTTAGCTTGTCGGCACGAACTTGTCGGGACAGGCACTTTAAGTTGGCATTCGGGAATGGGAATACGGAGCGCTTCGCTTACGGAATACAGGAAAGAGCCGAGACGCTTCTCTTCTAGAAACTAGAAACTAGAGACTAGATAGAGCAGATTGTGCTTGCATTGGGGCTCTTGCTCTCTCTGTACTCTGTACTCTGTATTCCGTCATCTGTATTCGGGATCCTGAATACAGAGCGCTTCGCTTACGGAGTACGGGGAAGAGCAGGAAGCAGTGCCTAGGTCCTAGGCACTAGGAGCTTTAGTAAGTTAGCGGGACAGGCACTTTTATTTCTCTTTAATGACTAAACAAAAACAATACCCTACAAACACAAAAGGACTGAAAGCATGAAAAAACTGACTACTTTGATTACCACCGCGCTTTTGTCGTCAACGCTTAGCATCAGTGCGCAGGCGGAAGATAGAATGGCGATCGTAGTCTCAACCTTAAACAACCCATTTTTTGTCACCATGAAAGAAGGCGCAGAGCAGAAAGCGCAAGATCTTGGCTATGAGCTATTGGTGCTCGATTCGCAAAACGACGCCAGTAAAGAGCTGTCGAATGTGGAGGATTTAACCATTCGTGGTGTGAAAGCCATCTTGATTAATCCCACTGATTCGGATGCAGTCTCGAATGCAATTCGTATTGCTAATCGCGCTGACATTCCGGTGATTACGCTAGACCGTGGCGCCAGCCGTGGGGAGGTGGTGAGCCATATTGCCTCTGATAACGCGCAAGGCAGTAAAATGGCGGCGGAATTTATCATGGGTAAAGTCGGTGAACGTGCCAAAGTGATCCAGCTCGAGGGCATTGCCGGTACGTCGGCAGCGCGTGAGCGGGGTGAAGGCTTTATGGATGCGATTGAAGGTACGGATGTAGAGTTACTGGCCAGTCAGCCAGCGGATTTTGACCGTACCAAAGGTCTGAATGTGATGGAGAACTTGCTTGCTGCGTATCCAGAGGTGCAGGCGGTGTTTGCACAAAACGATGAAATGGCGTTTGGCGCGTTGCGTGCGGTGCAGGCATCAGGCAAAGATGTCACTATTGTGGGCTTTGATGGCACTAAAGATGGCATTGCCGCAGTAGAACGTGGCCACTTGGCAGCGACTATCGCTCAGCAGCCGGGTATGATTGGTGAGCTCGGTGTTGAAACGGCGGATAAAGTGCTGAAAGGCGAGTCAGTCGACAGCTATATTCCGGTACCGCTTAAAGTGATCAGTCAAGAAACGATCGCTGAATAAGGGTCGCACGGGAAGATACAATAATAAGCACCGTCTGGCCCAGTGTGTTGGACGGTGCGCGATTGATTGAACGGTAAGGAAGGGTAATGAGTCCATTAGTTGTGCTCGGCAGTGTTAATGCCGATCATGTTTTACGCGTCTCCAGTTTTCCGCGCCCCGGAGAGACATTACACGGTCGAGATTATGCGGTAATTGCGGGTGGCAAAGGCGCAAATCAAGCGGTGGCGGCGGTACGTTGCGGTGCGGATGTTGCCTTTATTGCCAGTGTGGGTGACGATGCCTTTGGCCAGCAGATTCGTCAGTGTTATGCGCAAGAGGGGATGGATGTCAGTGCGATGAAGGTACAGGCGAATACGCCGACCGGGATTGCGATGATTCAAGTCACTGATCAAGGTGAGAACAGTATCGCGTTATCGGCGGAGGCCAATGCGGCGCTGACAGCGGAGGCCATTACCGCCGATCTCGATACGATAGCCCAAGCCGATTACTTGTTGATGCAGTTAGAAACGCCGATGTGCGGGATTGAAAAAGCGGCTTTTCATGCCAAAGCGTCAAATACCCAAGTGGTGCTGAATCCGGCCCCTGCGGCTTCTTTGAGCGATGCGCTTTTGGCGGCGGTCGACATTATCACGCCGAATGAAACAGAAGCACAAAGCCTGACGGGTATTGCGGTGACAGATGCTGAGAGTGCGCAAGCGGCATCAAATGTGCTGCACCAAAAAGGGATTGAGACGGTGCTGATCACTATGGGTAAACAGGGCGTGTGGCTGAGTGACAAAGCGCGAAAGGAAGGGAGATTAATCCCGGGTTTTGTTGTCGATGCTATGGATACCACCGCCGCTGGCGATACCTTTAATGGCGCACTCGTCACTGGATTGATAGAGGGACAGACACTTGATCAGGCGATTCGGTTTGCGCATGCCGCGGCCGCTTTATCCGTCACCCAGCGTGGCGCACAAACGTCGATTCCCTCGCGTGCGGATGTCGATGCGTTTTTAGCCCATCAAGATGCCTAATCTTCATTTCAACCTTGGTAGCGGAGTGCGATAAATGGCGACCATGAAAGATATAGCCAAACGGGCGGGCGTGTCGACGTCGACGGTCAGTCATGTGATTAACAACACCCGCTATGTCAGTGAGACGATTGCTGAGAAGGTTAACCAAGCTGCGAAAGAGCTAAACTACTATGCTCCCTCGGCATTGGCGCGCAGTTTAAAAGTCAATCGTACTAAAACGTTTGGCATGCTGGTGACAACCTCTACCAACCCGTTTTTTGGTGAAGTGGTAAAAGGCGTCGAGCGCAGTTGTTACCACAATGGCTACAGTTTGATTCTGTGCAACACGGAAGGTGATGCTGAACGCATGCGTGCCTCGATTGATACGCTGCTGCAAAAGCGGGTCGATGGCTTGATTTTGATGTGCTCCACCATGGAAGGGGAGCGGATTGAAGGCTTTGATCGTTATCCGGATATTCCTGTGGTGGTGATGGATTGGGGGCCGATTGATTTTGCCTGCGATAAAATCCAAGACAATTCCTATCAAGGCGGCTATTTAGCGACCCAGCACTTAATTGATTGTGGTCACCGCCAGATTGGCTGCATCAGTGGGCCTCTTGTTAGGTATCAAGCGCAAATGCGTTTTCAAGGCTTTAAAGATGCACTGCGCGGTGCTGGACTTACTGAAAATCCACATTGGATGGTGGAAGCGGACTTTGAGTGTGAAGGCGGCTATCAAGGTTTGCAGGCGATTGCTGAGTGTGGATCCTTACCCACCGCCATTTTTGCAGGCAATGACATGATGGCGATGGGCGCGATCAATGCTGCTAACGCGCTAGGGATTTGCGTACCCGATGATCTCTCTATTATTGGATATGATGATATTCACTTGGCTAAATTTATCTCCCCGCCCCTCACTACTATTCACCAGCCCAAATATCGTCTCGGTCAAGCAGCGGTCGAAACGCTTCTTAGTAAACTTGATGCCCCTAATAGTGAAAGCCAAACGGTGCAGCTCGAGCCAACGCTGGTGGTGCGCGAGAGCGTGAAGCGGGTTTAGCTACCGGGGACAGGCACTTTTATTCATAGCTACCGGGGACAGGCACTTTTATGATTGCTCTCGGAGCTACCAGGGACAGGCACTTTTAGCCAGGGAGGCGGCTATCGGGGACAGACACTTTACGAGCTACCGGGGACAGGCACTTTTATGATTGCTCTAGCGGGCTGAGGGGGAAGCCGTTATGATGCCTGTCCTCAATGGCCAACCGGTAAATCCCTTCGTTATGTTTTCAATTGTCGACCAAAACCAACACTTTGTGGTGATCAACAAGCACCATGGCGTTAGCGTGCAAAAAGAGACCGATGAAGCGGCACTGTTGCCTGTGGTCGCGGCGTATATTGGGGTTGAGAAGGTCTACCTTGTACATCGTTTAGATAAGGTGACGTCGGGCTTGCTGCTGCTGGCAACGTCCTCTCATGCGGCGTCTGTCCTCTCAGGATTGTTCGCGTCACGCGAGATAGAAAAGTTCTATTTGGCATTAAGTGCGAAAAAGCCGCGTAAGAAACAGGGATTGATTGTCGGCGATATGGGTAAAGGTCGGCGAGGCAGTTGGAAGTTGCTTGCCAGCAAAGATAACCCTGCGAGGACGCGTTTTATCTCTATTGCAGGCGGTGAGGGGCGGCGATTTTTTCTCTGTCGGCCTTACACGGGTAAAACCCATCAAATTCGCGTGGCGATGAAAAGTATTGGCTCACCGCTTATCGGTGATGATTACTATGGCGGCGAGCCTGCCGATCGTGGCTACTTACACGCTTATGGGCTGCAATTTACGTGTCGTTTTGCCGATGATCAGCCAGCCAAGCTCTACAGCTATGTGCTGCCCCCGAGCCAAGGCGAGTTGTGGCCAGCCTTACCGGTAGAGTGGGAGCAGCCTTGGTGCTTAATTAGCTAGCACAGCTGGGTGCATTGATAGCGTTATTGAGGATTTGTCGGCCGCGGGTATCGCGAACCAAAATGGTATAGCTGATACCACTGTCTAACATACTTCGTATGTCGCTATCTTGGCAATAACGACGTTTTAAGCCGGAAAAGAGCTCTCCTGGTGCTTTTTTGGCATTCTTCTCCAGAAGCGTCAGCTCGATGACGGCATCTTGCGCACGTGCTCGAACCAGTGAGTAGCCTTCAATATCCATCGGCAGTAGCTGTGCAATCATGTCTGCACGTTGGATTGCGGCTTCTGCGGCTTGGTCATGCTGGGTGCTGCTACATGCACTGAGTACTAGCCCCAGGCAGGCCATCATCAGTATTTTTATATATCGCATTAGGCTGGGTCCTGCGGAAGCACTTTTTTGAACGGTTTTACGGTCACTTCAGCATAAACGCCAGCGGCTACATAAGGGTCTTTGTCGGCCCATGCCTTTGCGGCTGATAGTGACTCAAACCAGGCAATAACGGTCGAGCCCGTAAACCCAGCTTCGCCTGGCTCGTCGCTGTCAACGGCAGGGTTTGGCCCGGCAATCATCAAGCGGTTTTCTTTTTCCAGTTGGTGTAAGCGTTCAAGGTGTGCGTCACGCGCTTGCTTGCGTAGCGGTAGGCTGTTCTCGACGTCTTGCGAATAAATGAGATACCACATCGTTGTTGTCCTTGATAGATGTTTATAGCCACTAGGATACAGAGTCCAGATTTCTGAGTACAGCGTATTAGAAAACATTGGCGGGACAACATTGGTAACATCAACATTGGTGGGACAGGCGCTTTTGATTAGCTGTCTTTTGTTGGGACAGACGCATTACGTCTGACACTTTATGTCTTGTCTGCGATTGTTCCATCTAGCGTGCTATATGGGACAATTATCAGCATTGCTAATGTGCCTGTCCCAACAAGATCACCAACAAGATCCCCTTTTCGCTTTATCCGCTTTATCCGGGACCGCTTTATCCGGGACAGTCACCACTAGTAACCAGCAAGCCGTTGTTAAGATGCCTGTCCTAGTAAAATCTCTGTCCTAGTAAAATCTCTAATGAAATATTACCTCTTTAAAATCCGAACATGCCTTTACCTTCCTGTAACTGGAGGGTTTATCCTGGGGAAATAACGATGAGGAGGTAATATGGGATGTTGTAATCAGTCCCCAGAAGGTGGGTCCAAAGGGCTAAAGCCGCTCTTAAAAGCGGTAGGTATTTTGTTCGTGTTTATAATGGTGCTGGCTTATTGGGTAGGGTAGATCTTCGGGCTAGTATGACGATTCCTTTACGCATTGATGCGTGTTTTAGTGCTTGCCTCAACGATTTGGGATCATGACGCCTGTCATGCGTTTTAGGCCCAGTGTCGGTAATACGGCTTGGATACTCGACAGTGAGCCTACAACATTTCCGCACTCTAAATGAGCGCATGTGGTCAGCCAGGTTTCACTCGACATATTCAGTCGTGTGAGTAGGGGAGGCCGCTGATTTGAGCCCCTTTCTTGTCCCTTGTGGCAAGTCCATTCAACAAGTGCTAAATAGTCCATTAGCCGGAACGGAATGCCGTCGGGCATAGATTTCCTCGGATTTCCTGCAAAGGCGAATAAGCCTGCTGGTGTTGCTTTATTTTGCTTGAGTGATTCAACGCGCTTTTTAATCGATGTGTAATTGGCTTGTTTAGGCTGTTTGGTGATACCTGCTCGCACTGGGTTCAAATCGACATAGGCCATCGCCGCAGCGAGTGCTTTTTCATCTAATAAGGCTTGGCTTTTAAAGCGTCCCTCCCAAAAATGCCCTGAACATTGATCCTCTCGGTTCGCTTGCGTCGAAATATATTGATTAAGCAGCTTCATAAACCAGCTGACAGACATCAAACGCTCGCGCCAGTTCTCAATGATCCGACAGCACGCTTTGTACTCCGATTTGGAGAGAGATTCTCCCTGACGAAAACGTTGGATGAGTACCGGAGCCTGGTGAAAGGCTAGCCAGCGGTCAATTACGTCGATATTTGTCAGGGATTGGGCGGCTTTTGCATTGATATGTAGGACAACGTGATAATGATTGCTCATAATGGCGTAAGCGCAGATATCGATGCAAAAAGCTTTGGCTAGTGTAAGTAAACGCGTTTCTATCCATGCGCGACGATGCTCATAGCTTTTTTGCGATTGAGCGTCATAGCCACACAGGAAAGAGCGGCGCACGCAGCGTGAGACGCAATGATAATAGGGTGTGGCTGATAGGTTCACTAAAGATGCGCGAGCTTTGGTCATCGTCAGTCCCTTTTGGTAGATGGGTGTATGTAAAAGGTACTGTATAAATGAACAGTCATCATCTTTTCTGGCCTGGTTTTTCGTGACAGTACAAGAAGTACTGTAACTGTGAGATTGGTTAGTTACTAAAGGCGTCTGTCCCGATTAGTAAACAACGGGGACAGGCGCAAACTACTAGGACCGCAAACTACCAGGACAGTCACCAAGAGGTGTTTGTATCCGGCGAAAACTAAAAGTGCCTGTCCCTGGAAAGGAAACTTAGTAGAGACATGTGTAAAGGTGCCTGTCCCCGCAGGAAATCACGTTGAATAAAAGTGCCTGTCCCCACAAAGAGAAGCTGCCATAAGAAGTTAGACAGGGGCGCCGCTGTGAAAGCGGAATTGGTTGTCGGGCGCTTGGATCAACTCGGCTTCGCGCTCGCCGATGGTTTGGATACGGTCGCGAATGTCTTCGCCGGCGATGGTTTCTGCAAGCGTCAGGTAATCTTGATAATGGCGTGCTTCCGAGCGCAGTAGCGAGATGTAGAACTTTTGCAGTTCATCGTCGAGGTGCGGGGCGACTTTAGCAAAGCGCTCGCAGGAACGTGCTTCAATGTAGGCGCCAATAATCAGTTTATCGACCAAGGTTGCCGGTTCGTGAGTACGTGCCGCGCGCATTAATCCTTTGGCGTAGCGACCTGCTTCTAACGGTTGATAAGGAATACCGCGTGCGTCCATGATTTCAATCACTTGCTCAAAATGATGAAACTCTTCTTTGATTAACCGGACCATTTTATCAATCAAGGCTTGGCCGTGGGCAAAGCCGGCTTTAGGGGTTAAAGGCGCGCTGAGGCCGTTTTTGCGCGCGTGGAATATCCCATCGCGAATGCGGCGATAAACAAAGTCTTCATAGGGTTTGGCCCATGCCAGCAGTTGCTCGCCACTCGCCGCGTCGACTGCATATTTACGGATCAGCCACATCGCGGTTTGGCTGGCTTTTAATTCGCAGTTGGCGTGGTCGCGCAGAAGAATCGATTGGTTGTCAGGCTTGATGGCGTGTTCAATCCAACTGTCGGGCGTATGACAGTGCAGAAAACCATGAATAGGGGTGAGTAGGGTATTAATTTCTTGGCGTAGCATGCCGAAAACACTCTCAGACTGACAACAATGGCTGGGCATTATAAACAGATGGGATGCGAGCGCAAAGAGCTGGCAGCGCAGGAAGCACTGCCAGGTGGGCGAATTCGGCCTACTTGTTCGATGCCCAAGGGGAACGGTATTGAATACCGAATTTGTCTAAACGCGGTAATTGCGCTTTGAGTCTGGCCAGATAATCGAGCCAGTCACGGCGCTCACTGTGGCTCCAAGCCGCTTCCGCAATGGCGGTAAGCCTTGGAAACACCATATAATCGAGCCTGTCCTGATTGGTGATCAGTTCACTCCAGAGTGCACATTGTACGCCTAGTATATGATCACGGGCAGGATCGTCACTGGCGAGGCTTGCCAGCGGCTCATATTGGTAGGCTTTTTCTAATGGTGTGACGCCCGCCCAGTCGAGCCCGGGCTCGGTGGCAGCATAATCTTGCACCATATCGAGATAGGTCGCTTGACCCGGGGTTAAAATCACATCAAATCCATGCTGCGCACAATGCAATGCGGCGTCTTCGCTTTGCCATGAATAGATCACGGTGTTTTTGCTGACTTTATCGCCGTGCTGCACTTCTTCCCAGCCAACCATACGTTTGCCCAAGGCGCGAAGCTTTTGCTCAGCATAGGTCAGTATCTGTCCCTGTAGCGAAGCGGTCGTTTCTCCGTTCATGCGTCTGTCCCGATAAATTGGGCTATCCGTCCATACCCCGTCAGGGACTTCATCGGCGCCAATATGGACCCATGAGGCGGGGAAAAGCTCGGCGACTTCACTTAATACCGTATCTAAAAATCGATACGTGCCATCGAGGGCTGGCGATAATACGTTATCGGTGTAGTGCTGCACGCTGCGGTAAGTCGAGCGGTCGTCGGCATCGTGTAGCCAATCAGGCAGCGCTTTGATGGCTGCGCGACAGTGGCCGGGAATATCAATTTCAGGAATGACGGTAATACCACGGGCTGCGGCGTATTCAATCACGTCACGTACGTCTTCTTGGCGATAATAACCTTCGTGACGTTTTGCAATATGACTGAATTGCGGAGCAAGGCGGGTATTGGGGCCGCGTTGACTCCCATAGCGCGTCAATTCAGGCAGAGCTTTAATCTCCAGTCGCCAGCCTTCATCGTCGGTTAAATGCCAGTGAAAGGTATTGAACTTAAAATAGGCTAACTGGTTAATCAGTCGCTTTACCGTGTCCACCGAATGAAAATGGCGCGCGCAATCGAGCATCATCCCTCGGTAAGCAAAGCGTGGTGCATCGCTGATTTTGATTGCCGGTATTCGAAGCTGTGTGTTTTGCTCTTGGCAAAGTTGTAACAGCGATGCGCAGCCGTGAATAAACCCGCGTTCAGCACAGGCTTGGATCACCACGCCTTGGTCGGTGACGGTGAGCTGATAGGCCTCATCACGGTGTGTGATATCTCGAAGTGCAGAGTCGGGTAAAGGCCGTAAGATAATGGCATGATCGCCAGTGACCGCATCTTGATGGCGTGGGTCGAGTGCAATATCAGCTTGCGGATACATGCGAACCCATTCGTTGCTTAGCCACTGCGCGGCGGGAAGGGCCTGTGGATCCACCGCGATTAACGGTGTTGTGGGTGAAAGCGTAAAGTATCCTGGCTGGTGGCGCACCGATTTGGGCACCGGAATAATGGCGTGCTCGGCGGGATGAACATCTGGAATCGTTGATCGTGTGGTATGAGTGTGTGCCAAGTTAATGGGAGTGAGCATCACTGAATATTGCTCGCCATTGGCATAGAGCAGTGCATCTTTAAAGCCCGCACAAAGGAACCGTAATGGCGGCGTGTGGGCATCAAACTCGATGTATAAGCTCTGATTGGCATCGAGTGTTTGATGCTCCGGTGTAATGACGCAATAGCTGCCAACTTGCTCGATGCTGCCTTGTGACAGGGTCTTGGCGTTGATGAAGCGATCAAACAGTACCGCAATAGACAGCTGATTTAAGGGACAGTCGGTGAGATTATGCAAGGTTAACCCTATTCGGCTGCGCGGTGGAGTGTCATTGGGATACTCGTTGATCACACTAAGATCGAGGCGGTAAGTCATCACGTGTTCTCCTTGTTCGAGTGGCCGTTGCCAGTCAGCGTTTGCGCACTGATGGCGAGCATAAACCAGCTTGCATGTGGCAACCACTGCTCGCCCCATCGCCAGTTTTGCGCCATATCATCGCAATATGGCGCGGGGTTGAATGCAATCTGTGTTTCATCCTCCATCCCTGCGGTAATGCCATTGCAGATCCCCCCTTTGGCATTAAAAAAGCCCAAGTGCGGTAGGTAATCTGGGTTGTTGTGGCCATGCCCATCGAGCATACAGATATCAAATGGATTTAAACCGAGGATCCAATTAAGCGCCCGTTGGCTAAAGGTGTGGAGAGCAGCATTTAGCGCATCGTCTTGAATATGGCGCGTGGCATGACACGCAAAGGTCGCCAGTGACCCCAAGCGTGCATTCTCGCCTTGCCACCAATAGCCGGTTTCATTGTGGTGAGGAATAAAGTGACGCACCTGTTTAACGCCATCGACGGGTTTGACGTACTGACGCGGATACGCGAATGGATTATCGGCGGTTTGTGTTAGGCTCAGCTCAAACTGGCAGGCGCGTTCCAGTGCTGTTTGCGCGATAGCCTGGTGACTGGGTTCGGTTTCTACATCGAGATAGCGAACTAACGCCAACCCGGGCAGACCTGCATCAGCGGCATGGTAAAACGGGCGGCTCCCATCGGCATTGGCCGACCAATAATATTGGCAAGTCTCATCACTGCGTTGCCGTGCGACCAGCTTTTGCATCCAACCTCGTGCCTCGATCAAAAAGGGACAGTCACCGTTCGCACTAATGTGTCTGTCCCCAGAATCCCCTATGTGTCTGTCCCCAGAACCTAAAGGTGCCTGTCCCGTTAAATAAGCGTGACTGTCCCCTGTAGATTGCCCAGTAGATTGCCGAGTGGCGTGATGCAACTCGCATGCGGCGAGAAGGGCGCAGGTTTCGTCAATAATGTTGGGCTCACCGTCATCAAGGTAGTGATGGTTATGTTCAACCAAATGCCAGTAGCCACGAATGGCAGCGTCTAAATAGCGTGCTTGTTGGTCATGCTCTGAGCAAAGTGAGGCTCTGCTTGCGGCGGCAAGGGCTGCAATCGCCATGCCGCCGCCTTGACGAAAGCCGGCTTGGTAAGCTTCACTCTTCACCCCATCTTGCGTCGCGTAAGCGCAAAGGGTGCGGCGCTCCGGATCTTTCGACCATTGATCAAACACCGTCATATAAAAAAAGCCACTGGGGTCTTGCATACGGAGAAGAAAATCGGCGCCGTGTTTCGCTTCATCAGCTAAGCGTGTGCGCATAAACGCAGACAGCGTGTCCGAGCTAAATTGGCTGGCAAGATCGGCCAGCCCCCAAGCCAACAGCGGGATTTGTTGCGGATTAAAGTAATTGGCATAGGAAAGATGGCTCAGGTATTTGCTCACATCGCCAGAGGCATCGTACCAACCGCCGGTTACATCCACGCGTTCATCAGCGCCAAATACCTTGGCGCGCTGATCCGCGTGTTCATAGATACCGCTACACCGCTGCGATTTAAAGTAATGGAGCAGATCAGAAAACGTGGTGTGAAATAGGCAATCATCTCGGATCTCAAACGGATGGGAATATACCGGTGTGTCTGTTAACAGCACGAGTTGATAGCGTCCACGATGCGCAAAGGCAGAAAAATCGAGGGTATAAGCCGTGCCCATCTGCCAGTTTTTTAACTGTGTTCCTTGGTGTAATTCAAACTGCGCGACCACGTTATCGAGTGGTGCTGTGTCTGTCCCACGAACAAAAGTGTCTGTCCCGGTACTTTTTCCTGTCCCGGTAAAATTGTTTGCACTTTCTGCGGCCTCGTTAAAGTGTCTGTCCCCAGAAGAAAAGTGCCTGTCCCCGGAAGAGGAGGCAGTTTTATCGGCAGTGCTAAATGTGCCTGTCCCCTTAAGAGGAGGCAGGGAAATCAGTGCCACGGGCGCGCCGGTGAGGGATTCGCTGTCACTGACGATCACCGCGTATTTGTCACCGTGTAACGAGTAGCCGATGTGATTGGTCAGCACTTGCATGATGGTATCCTTATTGGTCGCTATTGCTCGTACAAATAGCAGCGCACATAGTGGTTGTCGGCGAGCTTGGTCACGCCGGGTAGCTGTTCGGTGCATTTAGCGGTGGCATGTGGGCAGCGGCCGGAAAAAGGGCAGCCGACGGAATCTGGTGTCCACAGTGGGATCTCACCCTTGTTGCCCTTTAGTTCCTCGTGAATGGATTTGCTGGGGTCGGGCACCGCTGAGACCAAAAGCTGGGTGTAAGGATGTTGAGGGCGATGAATAATCTCTTCGGTGTCCCCCCATTCGACCATATGGCCGACGTACATCACTGCCAAGTCTTCGGCAATGTAACGCGCGGTGGCGATATCATGGGTGATGTAGAGCAGCGACATTTGCTTCTCCACTTTCATCTCTTCCATGAGGTTAAGTACGCCGGCACGAATCGACACATCCAGCATCGAGGTGGGTTCGTCGGCGAGTACCACTTCCGCGCCCACGGCGATGTTACGCGCTAGGTTTATCCTCTGACGCTGGCCGCCCGACAGCTGGTGGGGGAATTTCTCCGCCGTTTCTTTGGCCGGAGTGAGGCCCACTTGCTCGAGCAGCTCGAACACCCGTTCTTTCAATTGGGCTTTGTCGCGCTTGGCGACTTTTTTGTGGATCAATAACGGACGCGCAATATGGTGAAACACATTATGGGTGGGGTTGAGCGAGCCAAAGGGATCTTGCCAGACCATTTGCAGGCCTTCGCGATAGCGCATCAGCTCATCACGTTTTTTAATGGTGGTGATATCGCGGCCCCGGTATTCAATGCAGCCGTCGGTCGGGGCGTACATTTTTGCAATCATTTTCGCAGTGGTTGATTTGCCCGAGCCTGATTCACCCACCACCGCAAGCCCACGGCCTTTGTACATTTTGAACGAGACATCATTGATCGCTCGCATCATGGGTTGTTTAAGGGCGTGGCTGTTAATGGGGAAATCTTTCACCACGTTTTTCCCTTCAACCAGCAGTTCTCCAAGACCTGTACTCATCACTGACTTCCTCTCATTGGCACGATATTAGACTTTTTGTTGGGCGATCGGCTCGCCGTCGTATAGGTGGCAGTTGGAATAACGGCCTGGTTCGATTTGGCGCAGCACGGTTTGGGTGGTTCGACACTGTTCATGCACTTGCGCGCAACGTGCTTGAAAGCGGCAGCCGGTCGGGATTTCGAGTAAGTTGAGCGGATTACCTGGGATACCCACCAGTTGGCGCTTGGGCCCGGTGAGTGAGGGGAATGAGCTGCCCAGCCCTTCGGTGTAGGGGTGATAGGGATTGGTAAGTACTTGTTTGGACGGCGCGACTTCAATCAGCTCACCGGAATACATGATCCCTATCCGGTCGGAAAACTCGACCATGAGCGATAAGTCATGGGTGATAAACAGAATCGAAAAGCCAAACTCTTCTTTTAACGCGTAGATTTTTTGTAAGATCTCGCGCTGCACCACCACATCTAATGCGGTGGTGGGCTCATCCATGATGATCATTTTCGGGTTGAGGGCTAGCGCAATGGCAATTACCAAGCGCTGACGCATCCCGCCCGAAAACTGGTGCGGATAATCGGTCAGGCGGCTGGGGTGAATATCGACAATTTCCAGCAAGCCTTGCGCTCGATTGACCGCTTGTTTACGGGTCATATTGGTGTGACGCATTAATACATCGCAAAATTGATCTTCAAGCGTCAGCACGGGATTGAGGGCATTCATGGCGCTTTGAAACACCATCGACATTTCTCGCCAACGAAAATCACGCATGCGGGCATCGCTATAGTTGAGGATATTCTCGCCGTTAAATAGCACTTCGCCGCCGGTGATAAATGCGGGTGGCTTATGCAGACGCATCAGCGAAAAGGCAACGGTGGATTTACCGCATCCCGATTCGCCAGCCAGGCCAAATACTTCACCGGGGGCGATGTCAAAACTGACGTGATCGCAGGCTCGGACATCACCGGCATCGGTAATGTAGTCCACGCACAGATCACGGATTGAGATAAGTGGGGTGCGACTCATGATTTATCTCCACTGATCAGCATGTGTTCGGCAACGGGATTCTCGTCTCGGGCTTTCTTCTCTTGCTGGTTAAGTTTTTTCCAGCGCTTCATCCCTTTTTGCGCACGTAATTGCGGGTTGGCTATTTCATCCACTGCGAAGTTGAGCAAGGCAAGCCCCGTCACCAGTAAGGTCAGCGCAATACAAGGTGCGAGCAGCTCCCACCACGCGCCAATCAGCATGGACGAAGAGGTTTGTACGTTGTAGAGCATGATCCCCCAGCTGATGGTGTTGGGATCGCCAAGGCCTAAGAAGGAAATAATTGACTCCATGGCAATGGCATACATCACTGAGCCAATAAAGCTGGCGCCGACAATGGGCACGAGGTTAGGCAAGATCTCGACAAAGGTGATGCGAAAGCGCGACTCGCCCAGCACTTCAGCGGCTTTCACGAACTCTTTTTCGCGCAGGGCAAGAGTTTGTGAGCGAACCACCCGTGCTCCCCACGCCCAGGAGGTACAGCCAATAATGATGGCGATCGTCAGCGGCCCGGCTTCGCCGATAAACGCGGCGAGCACGAACAAGAGTGGGTATTGCGGGATCACCAACATGATGTTCATCGCGGCGGTGAGTACATCGTCAACCCAACCGCCTAAATAGCCGGCTGTAATGCCAATTAAGGTGGCGAGTACACACACGGTGATCCCGGCGCCAAAACCGACTGCCAGTGAAACGCGAGCACCATGGAGTAACTGGGACCAGACATCGCGGCCCATACGGGTGGTGCCGAGGGCATGCTCCGCGTCTTTTGACATTAACAAGGTACGAGGATGGTCTGCTAAGTGGGTGGCGACCCAGCCATCTGGGTTGGCTTGTGCGGCTTTAACCACAAAGCTTGGGTATTCATGCGGGTTACCGGTGCGTTTATCAGGTGCATGCTGGCTTAGCAGTGGGGCGAATATCGCCATTAAGATAAATAAGCCGACAATGATGGAGCCCGCGCGCGCGATTTTGTTGCGCACAATAAGCGTGAGGAGATCTTTCATGATTCTTTTCCTCCGGTTCGCAGGCGTGGGTCAAGCACCACGTACAGCATGTCAGCAATTAAGTTAAACGAGAGCATAAATAAGGTCATAATCAGCAGCTGGCCTTGCAGGACTTGGTAATCTCGCGCGTTAATCGCATTCAAAAGCACCGAGCCAAGACCGGGATAGTTAAAAATAATTTCCACAATCAGCTGGCCACCGATGGCGATACCCAGCGACATCGACAGCGCAGTGACACTGGGCAAGAGCGCGTTACGGGCCGCATAGTTAAAGACCACGCGGTTTTCGCTTAACCCTTTGCCGCGCGCCATGGTGATGTAGTCTTCCGCCAGCAGATTAATCATGTTGTTGCGCATGTTGACCAAAAAGCCGCCCACTTGAATGATGGAAGCACAAAAAAGCGGGAGTACGGCGTGATAGGCCACATCTTTAATAAAGGTCCAACTGGTCCAGTCGGGCGTGACGCCTGGCGTGTAGGCGTATCCGGTCGGAAACCATTTCAACCCAATCGCGAAAATAAACAGCGCGAGCATTGCAATGACCACTTGCGGTACCGCTTGGATAATCAGCATGCCAGGGGTGATCATGGCATCGTATTTCCCGCCGCGTTTCCAGGCGGCAAAAATGCCCAAAATCGAGCCCAGTGAAAAAGAGAGCAGCACGGCACTGCCGGCGAGAAACAGTGACCAGCCAAACGCTTTGCCCAGCAACTCGTTAACTGATAATGGATAAAATTGGATGGAGGTCCCTAAATCCCAGCTCAGCACGTTTTTCATGTAAGTGAAATACTGCATATAGAGGGGGCCATCGACAAAGCCCAGCAGTTGTTTCATTGCCTCAATCCGCTCTGGGGTGACTTGCACCGAGGCGTTGGCAAACATCATGGTGACAGGATCACCGGGCATGGCTCGAGGAATAATAAAATTGAGTGTTGCTGCCACTAAAAGGGCAATCATGTAAAAAGTTAGCCGTCGGAAAAAATAACCCATAACCCACACCTTACACAGCGAAGTGGTGATGTTCGTGGCGTGAACACCGTGGAAAAGCGGGCGCACAATGCGCCCGATAGTGGTTACTGAACGGGTTTAAGGTCCAGTACGTGGAGAAGACGTTCGGGAATGCCGGCCCAGATAGAGGGGCGACCTTTCGGATTGTCTTCGTTCCACCAACCGGTAAAGCGGGTTGTGTTGTATTGATACATTTGCGCGCCAGAAAGAACCGGAATGGTGACTTGATCCTTGGCGATAATCGCTTGAATTTGGTGAGCAATTTCCAGCTGCTCATCTTTATCCGCGGTTTTGTAGAAGCTGTCTAATAACTTGTCGAGCTCGGCATTTTGGTAGTAATGCATCGCGAACCGCGGCATGCCATCCCCTTCCTGTAGGTTGGAGTTATACGCGCTATTCCAATAGGTATAGGGGTCAGCACCGTGGAAATAGTTGGTGTAGGCCACATCGTAATCGGCTTCGAGCATGGCTTGGTTATACACCGAGAAATCCGGGGTACGTGCTTTTGTTTTGATACCGGCATCGGCAAGTTGCTCAACCGCCAGTTGTACGGTGTTATTAAAGTCAGTCCAGCCATTGGGCGACTGAATTTCTAGCTCAAACGATTTGCCCGATGGTGTTTCAACAAAGCCATCACCGTCTTGATCTGTAAAGCCGGCTTCAGCGAGCAGGGCTTTGGCGCCGTCTAGATCGTAAGTATTGTATTGACGATATTTCTCATGCACTGCGTCGTCTGACCAGGCTTCAAAGGCATAGCCAAGGCCGGATGCAAAGTCATTCACCGTGCCACCGCCATAAAAAGCGATATCAATGATGGTTTGACGATCAATCGCCATCGAGAAAGCACGGCGAAAATCGACATTGGTCAGCGTTTCGCGCTTGGCAGGATCGGGGTCATTAAAGTTGACCATAAAGGCCTGAGTGCCGGCAGCCGGATACCAATAGTGATGGTTTGGATTGGCCGCGGCATAGGTGCGATCAATGTCAGGAATGAACGACGAGGTCCAGTCCATTTCGCTGTTTATCACCTTACTCAAAAACTGATCGTTATTGGCAATCTGTGGCACACGCAGGCAATCGACGTCGAGATTATCATTATCCCAATAATGCGGGTTGCGGCACTGAATATAGAGTTGCGAGGTAAAGGTATCGATAGTGGTGAAGGGGCCTGACCCGACAGGATTCTCGTTGGTATATGAGGCGGGGTTGTCGATGTTTTCCCACACATGCTTAGGCACCACGGGGACTTTGACAATCTCATAAGGGACGTTCGAATTAGCTTCAGTGAGCTCAAAGCGGATGGTGTAATCATCGACTTTCTTCACATCGTCGATCCACTGGTTAATCCCCGATTGGTCGAGTTCTGGGTTCGCTTTGACCAAATCAAACGAATACACCACATCATCGGCGGTGTAGGCTTCACCGTCTGACCACTTCACCCCTTTACGCAGGGTAAAGGTGACACTTTTTAAATCGTCTGCCATGTCGAAACCCGTCGCAATACGATAAACGGGCTCGTTGCCTTGTAGTTCATTAAAGACGACCAAAGGTTCATAGACAAAGTCGGTCGTCGTGTGAAGATAGGTCGATCCTAAATAGGGGTTAAAGTTACGGACGAAGGTATTGAATTCTTTGGGATGAATGGTGAGCTCACTGCGCTCAGCAGCACTTGCGCCAGCACTCATGCTTAACGCACCAATTATTGCAGAGGCAAGTAGGGTCTTGCTGGCAATTCTACTGTTACTCGAAAACATAGCCATTCCTTACTGTTGCTTTCAGTTCACGTGATGGATAGTGGTGAGCTCTTTAATGGACCGCCTGTGAGCTCAATGTTACCGGTTGCTAACGTTCCGCTGTGGTTGTCGTCATGGTGTTATTGCAAGAGGTCGGCCAGCAACTCCCTTCAATAAGCCCCAGTTACCCCTTTGCTGCAACGGTCGAAATCGTTAAAACCGTAAAAACACCTTTAATCGTCGTTATTTTCGTTAAAATGAAGGGCTTGAGAAGACGATTGTCCATGCAGTTAGTCTCAAAATCGTTCATTTCACCCTCAATAAGCTAAACTTTAAATTATTAATTATCAATTGTTTACAGTGTTATTATTGATAGATCGACCCATGTCACACACATTCCCTCTCTTATTTCTCGTCGAAAAATTTATCTTTATTTTTGTTGTGATAAAGCGCGCACTTTCACTTTTAATCTTGGTTTATATGGCTTTTAGCCATGCTGAAGAGGCAGATCCATAATGTTGTTTTGTGTCGATTATTAATTTAATAGGAGGGTGATAGTGAGTAATGATAGTGAGGACAGACACTTTATTGATATCGGGGGGTGATAGTGAGGACAGGCACTGTATTGGTGACAGAGAGATATCGGGGACAGACACTTTTAGAAAAATATAGTGAGATATCGGGGACAGGCACTTTATTGATTGTGGGGACAGGCACCTTATGACTAAGGTGCCTGTCCCCGTAAGAAGATACCTGTCCCCGTAAGAAAATAAAAACGGCATGGACTTAACGTGTCTGTCCTCCTAAAGGGAAATGTGCCTGTCCTCGTACGGAGCTACTCTTAAGGAGCTAGGAGAAAAGTGCCTGTCCCCGGAAGAGGAGGCACTTTATTGCGGTGCTGGGTGTGTTGTTAATCGTCTAACAGTAGTTGGCGCAGTTGTTGGTAGTAAGATTCTAGCTGAGTGCGGGTGGTGCTGCGTTTGTCGCAATGATCGAGGATAAAGCGAATGGAATTCAGCACAGTGCGCCACCTTGGCGTTTTGGGAAGGGTTTCTAGCAAGAGGTACTTGTCTAAAGTGCGCGTTTGTAAGCTGCTACGATCAAGGTATACGCGCCATAAGCCGCTTTGTTCGGCAAAGTCGAACTTGGTTTTGCCGGTGGCTTCTTCCCAGTAATCTAACCCTGCAATCATGGCTTCGACAATGAGCTGCCTACGGGTGTTGATTTTACTTTCTTGTTGATGTTCAGCTTTTTCTGCCAGCGCCTCAAACTCACCGCCCATGGCTTTTAATGCGTCCAGTTGGCGAATGTCGCCGCCTAATGCATACCCAGAGAGGGCTTCAATCGCACTTTCAAGGCTTTGTATACGGGTTTGAGAAACGGGGGCATCGTTGTTGATCACGTAGAGGCTGTCGATATCAGATTCTGCAGGAAAACGTAACAACATGCCATCAAGGTGCTCAGGCGTTCCGTCAATAAAAGCGGTAAGTGGCCCTTGATAGCGTTCGCTATGTTGGGCGTGGTCGGGGGCGGTAACGAGTGCGTGGCCGTGCATGCGTTTTACGTCTTCTTTATCGCGCTTAAACAAGCGTGCTGCCGCTTCGTTGACGAACCTAACTTGGCCATCACGACTCATGCCGAGCATGGCTTCGGGCGCAAGAGAAAGCTGTGAGATCAGCCAAGATTGTGTTTCGAGCAGGCTGGCTTGTTGTTGTGCGCTTTGCTCTAGTGCCTGTTCAAGGCGTTGATTTTCTTGGCGTCGCTGCTCAGCTTGACTTGCGGTCAGGTGGGTGGCAATCCGTGCGGCCAGCTCTCGTTTATCAAAGGGTTTACTGAGGTAATCATTCGCACCCACGCTAAAGCCATAGACCCTGTCATCCGGCTGGTTGAGTGCAGTGAGCATAATGATGGGAAGTGCGGCATGATCGAAGTGTGTCCTGAGTTGCTCGCAGACGTCAAAGCCACTCATTCCCGGCATCAGTACATCCAAAAGTACCAGATCTGGCGGTGTGGCGATTACGTTATCTATCGCAGTGCGGCCATCGCTGGCGGTTGAAACACGGTAGCCTTCCATGTGAAGAAAGCTGGTTAGGATTTGTTGATTGGTCGGCTCATCATCGACAACCATAATATGCAGCGCGTCTTCGGCTGGAGCGGGGACGCTGGCTTCAGCTGGCTCGGGGAAGCGTTGATCCGCGTCTAAGGGGTGGATATGCTCGGACATCGAGATATGCTGATCAGTCTCATCCGTCAGTGCGGGCATTTCATGTGCTTTGGCAAGCGTGAAACTGAACGTGGTTCCGACCTGTGGTTGACTACTGACATAGAGTTGACCGCCCATCAGTTCAATCAGTTGTCGGCTAATCGATAGTCCTAGACCCGCACCGTGTTGATAGTGATAGTGGCCGCTTACTGCTTGGGCTAGCGGCTCAAAGACTCGGCTGAGTTGTTCGGCGGGGATCCCTTTGCCGGTATCAACCACTTGAACGCGAATACGGTCATCAATGGTATCGGCACTGATCACTATTTTGCCTGCTTCGGTGAACTTGATCGCATTGCCAAGCAGATTGTACATAACTTGCTCGAGCCGTTGCGGATCGGCGTATACCCATACTGGCGAATCGCTCAGCTGGTTGATGATCTCCAAGGGTTTATCTTTTTTAAGGTGCTTGGCGAGTGAAAGGACCAATTGTGTCATTGCGTTAACATCGACAGGGCATTGTTCGAGACCCAGTTGCCCATAACGCATTTTGTGATAATCGAGAAGATCATCAACCAGTTTTGCTAGCCGTTGACCACTGTCAACGATGATCGACAATTGGTATTGGTGATCGCGACTAATTGGGCCGTTCGCACCATCAATCATTGCTTCTGCAATACCTATCATACCGTGTAGCGGCGTGCGTAGTTCATGTGACGTGGTGGCGAGGAACTCATCTTTTAGCGTGTTGGCCAACTGCAGCTCTTGGTTCTGAGCCTTGATGATGGTGAGGTTGGCTTCTAAGGTTTGATTTTGCTTTTGAATTAACTGGATTTTCTCGCGAATAGCATGACGCATGCGTGCAAAACTCACTGCTAGCCGACCCACTTCATCAGGCCGGCGTGTGTGATGGATTTGGGTGTCGAGATCACCGGCACTGACTTTTTCGGCGGCCCACGTAAGTTGAAGGAGTGGTCGAGTAATAAAGTTAGACACATAATGCGATGCAACGACCACGGCGAGGGTCGCGAGCAGCATGGCGACAATAAATAGCTGCTCTAATTGGTGGACCCGTGCGAACGCAACTTGTGTGGGTACTTCGGCGACGAGTCCCCACTTTAAACCATGGCTATCAATGGGGGTATAAGCGGCGAGCAATGTGTTGCCCGAGGGGCTTTGGTAACGGGTGACACCTGTGTTCCCCGCCAGCGCCTTGTCCATCACTGGCGTGCTGTTGGTGATCGCTTTAGAGGTTGCTGATTGCGCACGTACTTGGCTGTCTTTTCCCACCAATAAGGTTTGAATACCATTGGACTCTCTCGGCGCCATTAATGTGGCAAGAGCCTGGTTGGGTAGCCGAAACAGGGCATAACTATGAAGGTATCCTTGTTGAATAATCGGTGCACCTAGCCAAGCTACGGGTATCCCATCTTGCTCGGGTGAGAAATCTGAAATAACGACATGTGGCGTCGGGTCAAGTTTGCCTTGTATCTTTTGGCTGTGCTGTGTCAAGGCTGAGAAGGTGTGCCCCAATGAGGTATCTCGGAATGGCCCTGTGATTAAATTGGTGCCGTAGTTGGCGTGTTTTTTCACCGAGTAGGTGACGTTGCCTTGTTTATCGACGAGTAAAGCATCATCAAAATCCGCGCGTGCCAGTAACGCCTGATAAGCGCGATGATAACGTTGATGGAGCAGCCGATAACGCTCAGTGGCTGAATAGTTGGGATCGTCTTTGGCGACGGGCGTTTTTATTTTGTTCCCTGACTCGGGAAGATAACGGCGTTGGGCGTATTGACGGGCTTGTTCAATGTCAGGGCGTAAGCGGCGAAATGCATCGATCAAACCATAAAAATGGCCGCCACTGGCATAGGCTAGCTCAGAGGCCACAAAGCCTAGCACTTCGGCTTCTTGGGCATTCAAGTAATCATTGATTTGCTGCTGCTTGCTGTCTCGAACCGATAAAAGGTGCGCGGTACTTTGCTTTTGCAGATCCTGGCTATAAGCATTTAAAAAAAACAATGCCACCAAAGTGAGTGGAAGAAGGCTTAATAACAAGAATGCCAGCATCAAGGTATGATGAAGGCGTTTAAATGGGTAGACAGCGAGAAACTTCTTCATAATAAACAGCATTTTCCCTACAGCACTTTAATAAAGGTTGTGGGTTCACTCGTCCTGTCTGAGTCAATGTTAACGTGAATAATCAGGCTTGAGGAACGCATCCTGTTACGACGTTACTGCGTTTTTTCGCTTTGACAAGGAAGTATCGATAGAAGCGTGTTGATTGACGCACTTTTCTATGTATCGCTGCAAGTGAGGGTAGGGTGACAGGTATTGCGTCGGCGGAATAAATCTAAAAAAAGGCCTCAGCATATGCCGAGGCCTTTGAAGAATGCCGTTAAGCCTAGCGATTAGTGCTGGGGCTTGGTCGCAGGCGCATACGCTGATGCACGAGCGCAGGCACTACCTGCTGCTTTGGCGTCTGCGTTTGGCGCGTTAAACGCGGCGATAGCTACAGGACTGTGATCGACTGTCTCATTCGGTGCCGGCGCTTTCATCATCGGTGATGTTGCGCGGCGATATTGAATAGTGGCGGTCGGTGCATTGATTGCCACCTCGCGCTCAATCACTTTCTCGGTCACTAAATCGACGTTCGGATCATGCTCCGGTGTCGTGGCCGGTGTGGGTGAAACGGCTACTTGCGGTGTGGCTTCCACCTCAGGCGTCTGCACGGGCTGCACAGCAGGCTTCTGTTCAGCCGCGGGTGTGCCTACAGAAGATGCAGGGCGGGTTGAGACCGGGGCCGCGTCAGCCGGTTTGCTTTGCATGATAATGACTTTTCCCATCGCCATTTCAGGACGCGCCACACCACTTACAATACCACTCACACTCGGTTGATGGGTTTGGCGTTTATCTTGGCGACGGCGATCTTGCTTCACCTTGACCGGTTGCTCTGCTGACCACACTTTACCCATTGCCATTTCCGGTGAGGCCATGCCCGTGGTGAGCGGCATTGGGCTTTTCACTATTGGACGGCGACGACGACGCTGGCCACTGGCGCGAAGATGGCGAGGTGAGCGACGGTTACGACGCTTGTCCTGCTGGCCTTCTTTTTTGCCGTTTTCCGGTTGCTGTTTCGCTTGTTGGGCGACTTCGGCACCGACTTGATGCAAGTCTTTGCCTGGCTCGGCGGCAGTCTCGACCGGCGCGTGTGTCTCTGCGATGTCTTTATTAATCCGCACGCTACGGTTTAGCTTACGACGTTGACGGCGCTGTTTAACCTGTTCGGTTTTTTCCGCCTTCTGATCGTTTGGCTTCTGACCTTTATTATCCGCTTTTTCAGCTTGCGGTTTAGCCGCTTTACTGTCGTCTTGTGGTTCGACCGCTGGTGCTTGCTCTGCGGTTTTCTTCGCTTTGTCGCTACGGTTATCGTTGCGAGGCTTCTTGCCTTTACGATTGGTGTCGCGACGTTCTTCTTGGGATTTATTTTGACGACGTTGCTTATTGTTACGACCGCGATCGTTACTGCTGTTATCGCTTTGCTCGTCTTGCACGTCGGGCTTATGGTTGCTAGCCGATGGGTTGCTTCGCGATGAGTTGCCACGCGATTGACTACCACGAGACTGATTGCGACGATTTTGTTGGTCGCGTGATGATTTCTGACCTTGTTCCTGACTTGATGCTTCAGGCTTTTGTGTGGTTTGGCTCGTCGCCTCATCACTGGCAGGCGCGCTAAATAGCTTAGCAATAAACTGACCGACTTTTGCCAATAACCCCGGTGTTGTCGCTTTAACGGATGCCTCGGTCGACGCCGTTTGAGCTGGCGCACTTGGCGCTGGTGTCGCGGGTGCGGCAAAGCCTTGCAGAACAGGCTCTTCACGTTTTTTCGCTGGACGTGCTTGTTGTGGCTCTTCGCGTGCTTCTGCTTCTTTCAACGCGTCGATTTGACCGGGCAATTGATAAGACAGGTCAGCCATCTCTTCACCACCGCGCACACGAACCACATCAAAGTGCGGGGTCTGCATTTCGGCGTTTGGTACCACCACCACTTTGACATTGTGGTACTTCTCAATGTGCTGGACGGAGCGGCGTTTTTCGTTGAGCAGATAAGAGGCCACAGGGACAGGAACAATACCGAGTACTTGTGCGGTGTTTTCCTTCATTGCCTCTTCTTCCATCAAACGAAGGATAGAAAGAGACAGTGACTCGTTATCACGAATGACGCCTGTTCCCTTACAGCGTGGGCAAATATGATGACTGGCTTCCGCCAATGAAGGGCTTAAGCGCTGACGCGACATTTCTAACAAGCCAAAGCGCGAGATGCGGCCGATTTGTACGCGAGCACGATCCATACGTACCGAATCGCGGAGCATGTTTTCGACTTCGCGTTGATGACGTACTGGGGTCATGTCGATAAAGTCGATCACCACCAGGCCGCCCAAGTCACGCAAACGCAATTGGCGGGCAATTTCTTCTGCCGCTTCGACGTTGGTTTGGCGAGCTGTCTCTTCGATGTCGCTGCCTTTGGTGGCTCGGGCAGAGTTAATATCGATAGACGTCAGTGCTTCAGTCGGATCGATAACAATCGAGCCGCCGGATGGCAAGCGTACTTCGCGTTGGAAGGCCGACTCGATCTGGCTCTCGATTTGATAATGGCTAAAGAGTGGAACCTCGCCATCATAAAACTTAATGCGGCTGACAAAGTCAGGACGAACCAGCTTGATGTGTTCTTGCGCCCGTGTGAAGACTTTTTCGCTGTCGATCAAAATCTCGCCAATGTCGCGACGCAAGTAGTCACGGATTGCGCGCGCAATCACGTTACTTTCTTGATGGATAAGGAAAGGTGCAGGGTTTGCCGCTGCCGCTTCTTTCACCGCTTGCCAATGGTTAAGAAGCACTTTTAAATCCCACTCAAGCTCTTCGGCCGATTTGCCGACCCCAGCCGTGCGGACAATCAGCCCCATGCCTTGTGGCAGCTCGAGGCCGGACATGGCTTCTTTCAGCTGGCTGCGTTCTTCGCCTTCGATACGGCGAGAGATACCGCCTGCACGCGGGTTATTTGGCATCAGAACCAGATAACTACCGGCTAGAGAAACAAAGGTGGTCAGTGCCGCACCTTTATTACCGCGTTCCTCTTTGTCTACTTGGACAATAACTTCCTGGCCTTCTTTCACCACATCTTTGATGTTGGGACGGCCTTGATAGCTGTAACCGGAAGGGAAGTATTCGCGAGCGATTTCTTTGAGCGGGAGGAAACCGTGTCTGTCTGCGCCGTAATCAACAAATGCCGCTTCCAAGCTGGGTTCAATACGGGTGATGCGTCCTTTGTAAATGTTAGCTTTTTTCGATTCATGGCCAGGGCTTTCGATATCGAGATCGTATAACCGTTGACCGTCAACCAATGCGACGCGCAACTCTTCTTTCTGAGTTGCGTTAATCAACATTCTTTTCATCTGATTTTTCTCATTTATTTATCGTTGTTATTAGCGGTTGATGACGAGAGCAGTCGCCAATGCTGCCTGACCCCAAGTCTGATATGATGCAGCCTCCCGGCTGGAGAAAATCAGGGGTGCGCTCGGGCAAGTTTTAATCGGCCAGCTGCAACGGTTTTTATGGCTCACCGGATTACACAGTTGGCGTCCGCCGTTTTTTACCGATGGCGGAGAGCTCTGACACTGACTCACTGCCTCGTGTCAACACACTAACGGGTGCTTTGGGTTTACGTCTTACGCCAATTGCCGCGTAACGCCTTAAAAGCATTCGGAATTATGGTGCTATTGCGGGATTAACCGCATGACGGTTACCGACTGCTCGATTCGCAACCGCACCACTCGCGTTTTTATACCCCGAGCGCCACGTGTTTGCCAAGCGCGATATCTCTATCGCAGGCGATAAACCGTGTGTCAGCTAAGCGTTTGCTTTTCTGACTAACGCCGCAACTATAGCAGGGAGACCAGAGTCCAGCAATCGGCTTTATTGGCTTATGTTGCCTTGATAGAAAAACCCAGTGAATATGGCGTTTTTTTGCACGATTGCCCGGCAGGAAGAGAGCGGAACTCAACGGATTTTGCCGCGATTTTGCGGCATAGCTATCACGTGATTTAACGGCTTTAGCACGCTCAACAGGTGCATGTCAGCACACTTAGAGGTAGAATAATAAGTTATGACAGAACAAAAATCTCAAGTGCGATTTATCGACATCGATGATGATATCGCCGGCCAACGTATTGACAATTTTTTGCGAAATCAGCTGAAAAATGTCCCGAAAAGTATGATTTATCGCGTGCTTCGTAAAGGCGAAGTGCGAGTTAACAAAAAACGGATAAAACCGGAATATAAACTCCAACCGGGAGATGTGGTGCGCGTGCCACCTATTCGTCTTCCCGACAAAGATGAAAAAGCCGCACCCAGCACCAAGTTAGACAAAGTGGCGGCGCTTGAACATTGTATTTTGCATGAAGACGATCATCTGTTAGTGCTTAATAAGCCATCGGGGACCGCGGTACACGGAGGCAGTGGATTGCAATTCGGTGCCATTGAGGCCATGCGTGCATTGCGACCTAAGGCGCGTTTTTTAGAGCTGGTTCATCGGATTGACCGTGACACCTCAGGGATTTTATTGATTGCGAAAAAACGCTCGGCACTACGACATTTACAGGCGCAGTTTCGAGAAAAGACGGTGCAAAAAGAGTATTACGCGTTAGTCATGGGCAAATGGCCAGCTAAACAGCGCAAAGTGACCGCACCGCTATTAAAAAATGAGGTGAATAGCATTGTGCGTGTTAACCCTAAGGGGAAACCGTCTGAAACGCGTTTTAAAGTGATTGAAAGCTTTGCTGACGCTACCTTGGTGCAGGCTAGTCCTGTGACGGGACGAACGCATCAAATACGGGTACACGCGCAGTATGTCGGGCATCCTTTAGCATGGGATGATCGCTATGGTGATCCGCGCTTTGATGCATACACCCGGTCAGTCGGGCTGGATCGCTTGTTCCTTCATGCTGCCAATATCCGTTTTGTGCATCCGGGGAATGAAGACACCATGATGCTCAGCGCGCCGATGGAGCCCAAGCTTGAGCGTGCCCTTGAAGGGCTACGGGCGAAAAACGCATAATTTTTTCCGTATTTCCAGATCGTCAATACGCAGTATTTTGTCGCTGCGTCTTGCAACAGTAAGTGTTGAGAACACGAGGTAAAAATGCACATTGAACCACCGACCACTGTTGATTGTGATGCGGCGTCAAATATGGCAATAAGAAAGCCGCATCCTGCCATTGCCTCTTATTCGTTACTGATTTTTGATTGGGACGGTACGGTGATGGATTCCATTGGACGGATTGTGTCTAGCCTTGATAGGGCAGCACGTTTAACCGGCCAGTTGCCGGTGTTACCGCCTGAACGCTTGCAAGCCATGATCGGTTTAAGTTTGGAAAAGGGCTATCAATTGCTCTATCCCGACGCTGATCCGGCTTGGTATCCGAGCTGGATTGCGCATTATCGTCAGCAATTTGTCCACGACAATCCGACACCGTGCCAGCTTTTTTCTGGCGTCAAAGACACATTAGTGGCATTAAAAGCACAAGGCTTTCAATTAGCGGTTGCGACCGGAAAATCACGAGCAGGCTTAGATCGAGCTATGGCAGAGACAGGCACGCAGGATTTATTTGTTGCGACGCGTTGCGCGGATGAAACGGCATCTAAACCTGACCCACAAATGCTAGACGAAGTGTTAGCGCAAACGGGTATCGCGCGCGAGAAAGCGATTATGATCGGTGATACGGGCCATGACATGCAGTTAGCCGTCAATGCGGATATGGCACGGTTGGCTGTTACCTGGGGCGTTGAAGATCACGCTAGCCTAACGACCTTTGGTCCCGTTGCTGTATTGTACAGCCTCACCGCATTGATAGATCACGCGCCGGTTAGATAACCCTGATCCCTTCTTTCTCTAACATCTCGCGTAGCCGAATCAGTGGCAGCCCCACTAATGTATTGGGATCGCGGCCATGCATGGCGTTAAAGAGGGCAATCCCTAAGCCTTCGCATTTAAAGCTGCCCGCGCAATCTAGCGGTTGCTCGATATCGATGTAGCGGACAATCTCCTGTTCGGTGAGCTCACGGAAATCGACATGAAAAGGTTCAACGTCCGATTGATGCTCACCGGTTTCACTATTAATCACCGCCAGCCCCGTGTAAAAGGTCACTTTCTTGCCGCTGGCGCGCTTTAACTGCTCAATGGCGACGTCTCGCTCATGCGGCTTGCCTAAGACTTCCTCGTCAATTACACACACTTGGTCAGAGCCTATAATGATGGCGTTATCGAACAGCGGCATCCCGGCCATCGCTTTTTCGAGTGCGAGCCGTTCCACTAAGTCAGTGGCGCGTTCGTTCTCGAGTCGACTTTCGTCAATGGCAGGTGAAAAAGTCGAAAAGGGGAGGGCGAACTTTTTTAAGAGGGCCTGGCGGTAGGGGGAGCTTGATGCCAGCACAATTTTTGGCGGTTGTGTGGTATGCATGACCGTTCCTTTTTTAAGCGCGCCAGTGTGTCTAAACGACTCGCGCGTGATCGATTTTTGTTAATTGTTCGCACTCAGTCTAACCTGAAAAGATAACTTGCGCGATGTCGGCAAACCGGCCGAGTGGCTATCGAGCCTAAACAGCGACGCGTAGGTAACATTTTCTTTGACTCCAGCGCATTTGGAGGCTAATATTCGCGCCCTATGCAGAAGGTAAAGCTACCGCTGACGGTTGATCCGTTCCGTTGCGCCCAAAAGCAACTCGACTACGATGGTATTGTAGACAAGTCGCGATTGTTGCGCCTCGGTGAGGCAACCCAAAGCATCGATAGTGATGCAGAGGTCATGCTTTCATTCGACATTGATGCCCAAGGCTTGAAAATTGTAACGGGTCGAGCAGCCGTTTCAGTGAGTCTTGAGTGCCAACGTTGTTGGGGGCCGTTCTCGTATCGCTATGAAACTGAATTCGTTTATAGCCCGGTTTTCAATGAAGACCAGGTGGGCAATTTACCGGATGCTTATGAGCCGGCATTAGTCGACGAAAACGGTGAGATTGATCTGATTCAATTGGTCGAAGACGAGTTGATTGTGGCCTTGCCACAAGTCGCCATGCACGAAGATACAGACTGCAAAGTCAGTACGGACAACATGGTGTTCGGGGAAATCCCACTTGCTGATGAGCGTCCAAATCCGTTTGCCGCACTAAAAAACTTAAAGCAAAGTAACGAGGAGTAGGGTCAATGGCCGTACAAAAGAACCGTAAAACCCGTTCTAAGCGTGGTATGCGTCGTTCACACGATGCACTGGGTACTCAAGCTGTATCTGTAGACAAAACCAGCGGTGAAACTCACCTGCGTCACAATGTGACTGCAGACGGTTTCTACCGTGGCCGCAAGGTTATCAACAAGTAAGGTTGACCCTTGACTAGGCTAACCATTGCACTCGATGCGATGGGCGGGGATTTTGGTCCCCAAGTCACAGTGCCTGCCTCCGTGCAGGCATTGTCGCGTTTTGCGGACCTAAAAGTGATGCTAGTGGGCGATGAATCTCGCATCCAAGCGTCGCTTCGTCAACTTAATGCCCAGCATCATCCCCGACTATCCATCGTCCATGCCCCGGACGTAATCCCTAATGATATGCGCCCGTCTACCGCATTGCGACGTAGCGCCGATACCTCCATGCGTGTCGCGCTTGAATGCGTCGCCAGTGGTGAGGCGGATGCGTGTGTCAGTGCCGGCAATACCGGTGCTTTGATGGCGTTGTCCAAATACCTTTTGAAATTATTACCCGGTATCGACCGACCGGCGCTAGTCACTGCGCTGCCCGGTGCCAATCATCAACGTAAATGGTTGCTTGATTTAGGGGCGAATGTGGCCTGTGACGCGGATACGCTCTTCCAGTTTGCGGTGATGGGGGCGGTGTTAGCCGAAGCAGAGCTTAGCCGTACGCCAAGGGTTGGCTTATTAAATATCGGTGAAGAGGCGATCAAAGGGAATGACTGGGTGCGTCGTTGTGCTGACTTGCTTTTGCATAGCCCATCGGTGCATTACACGGGTTATGTCGAAGGCGACCAGATTTACACCGGTGAAACGGATGTGATTGTCTGTGATGGTTTTGTTGGCAATGTCGCATTAAAAACCAGCGAAGGCGTCGCCCGTTTGATCACTGATAAGGTGAAAGCGCACCTTAATCCTCATCCTATCAAGCGCTGGATCGCGAAATGGCTATTTTCTGAGCTTTTAAATCAACTCCAACAGCTGAAACCCGACCAGTACAACGGCGCAAGTTTGCTAGGATTGCGCAGCATCGTTGTAAAAAGCCACGGACGCGCAGATATCGCCGCTTACGAAAACGCTATTTTTGAAGCGGTGCACGAGGTCGAACGGCAAATCCCAACTAAGATAAGTGACCGTTTAGAGGCAGTTCTTCTCGAGAGGCATTAGTAGTCTTCATGTATAGTAAGATTTTGGGCACAGGCAGCTATTTGCCTGAACAGGTTCGCACCAATGCTGACCTTGAACAAATGGTAGACACCAGTGACGAGTGGATTGTGACCCGTACGGGGATCAAAGAACGTCGCATTGCTGCACCGACAGACACCGTTGCCTCAATGGCTTATCAAGCCGGCGTACAGGCGATTGAAATGGCCGCCATCGACAAACATGATATCGATCTCATTATTGTTGCCACGACCAGTGGTGAACGTGCGTTTCCAGCCGCGGCCTGTGATGTGCAAGCGATGTTGGGGATACAAGGTTGTCCAGCGTTTGATATTGCCGCTGCATGCTCTGGTTTTGTGTATGCGTTGAGTGTGGCCGATCAGTACGTTAAAAATGGGCTGGCAAAACATGCTCTTGTGATTGGTGCCGATCGCCTCTCGCACACCTGCGATCCCGCGGATCGGTCTACCGTTATTTTGTTTGGCGATGGTGCGGGAGCCGTCGTGCTTTCGGCCGATGAGCAAGATGGTATTTTGTCCACCCATTTAAAAGCGGATGGAAAATTTGGTGAGCTTTTGAAACTGAAGTATCCCGAGCGGGGCCAATCCCATGTATCGGATGAAGCCTGGCTCTATATGGCCGGCAATGAAGTGTTCAAAGTGGCGGTAACGCAGCTGGCGAATATTGTCACGGAAACCCTTCAGGCGAACCAAATCGAAAAATCAGACATTGATTGGTTAGTTCCTCATCAGGCGAACTACCGAATTATTAAAGCGACCGCGAAAAAACTCGCGATGTCGATGGATCAAGTGGTGTTGACCCTAGACCGTCATGGCAACACATCAGCGGCTTCTGTACCGACTGCGTTTGATGAAGCGGTGCGTGATGGACGCATTCAACGTGGTCAAACGGTATTGCTTGAAGCATTTGGTGGCGGTTTTGCATGGGGTTCTGCACTGGTCAGGTTCTAAACTAATAGGAAACGAATATGACTCAAACAGCGATCGTATTTCCGGGCCAAGGCTCGCAAGCCGTGGGTATGCTCGGTGAGTTAGCTGAACAATATGGTGTGGTTCAGCAGACGTTTGCAGAGGCCTCTGAGGTGCTTGGCTATGATCTGTGGGCGTTGGTTCAACAAGGTCCTGAGGCAGATTTGAATGAAACCCACCGCACTCAGCCTGCTTTGTTGGCGGCATCAGTGTCGATTTGGCGGGTCTGGCAATCGCAAGGTGGTGCAACGCCTTCGGTACTCGCGGGTCATAGCTTGGGTGAGTACTCAGCTTTGGTCTGTGCAGGGGTATTGGACTTTAAAGCAGCCATCAAGCTTGTCGAGTTACGTGGCCAATTGATGCAAGAAGCGGTCCCTGCAGGCGTCGGTGCGATGTCAGCGATTATTGGTCTCGACAATGACGCTATCGCAACGGCGTGCGAACAAGCCGCTCAAGATCAGGTTGTTTCGCCGGTTAACTTCAACTCGCCCGGTCAAGTCGTGATTGCTGGGAATAAAGACGCGGTTGAACGCGCCAATATACTGTGCAAAGAAGCGGGCGCTAAGCGGGCGCTACCATTGCCGGTATCCGTGCCGTCACACTGTGCATTGATGAAACCTGCTGCTGAAAAATTAGCGCAAGCACTTGAATCTGTCACGTTTAATGTGCCTGTCATTCCTGTGATCAATAATGCCGACGTAGCGACACCAACGGACCCAGCCGCCATTAAAGAAGCACTGGTGCGCCAGTTGCATAGTCCAGTCCGCTGGACGGAAACCGTTGAGCGTATGGCGACTGAAGACGTTGAGCAGCTTCTCGAGTTTGGGCCAGGTAAAGTCCTAACGGGATTGACCAAACGCATCAACAAATCATTGAGCAGTGCGGCTGTTAACGATAGCGCCAGCTTGGCGGCAGCAACAGCCTAAGTGTGACTGTGCGGTAATAGTATTCTGTGACTGCCGGCCGATGTCGGCAGAATCAATTAAAAGGGTAACCGAATGAAACTAGATGGAAAAGTAGCACTAGTGACAGGTGCGAGCCGAGGTATTGGCCGAGCAACGGCAGAGCTTTTGGCTGAGCGCGGTGCAACAGTGATCGGGACGGCAACCAGTGAAAACGGTGCCGCAGCGATCAGCGACTACCTCGGTGAAAACGGTAAAGGGTTGGCCCTGAATGTCACATCATCGGATTCAGTGGCGGACGTTTTAGCCACGATCAAAAAAGAATTTGGTGATGTTGATATTCTGGTTAACAACGCGGGTATCACTCGTGATAACCTATTGATGCGTATGAAAGACGACGAGTGGCAAGATATCATCGATACCAACTTGACGTCGATTTTCCGTTTATCAAAGGCAGTCTTGCGTGCGATGATGAAAAAACGCTGCGGCCGAATCATCAATATCGGCTCTGTCGTCGGTGTGATGGGGAATGCGGGACAAGCCAACTATGCTGCGGCAAAAGCAGGTGTCATTGGTTTTACTAAATCCATGGCACGTGAAGTGGCTGCGCGTGGCATTACCGTTAACACCGTTGCGCCTGGGTTTATCGAAACCGATATGACGAAGGCCCTCAGTGACGATCAGCGCGCAGCAACCTTGGCACAAGTGCCAGCGGGACGTTTAGGCGATCCTAAAGAGATTGCTGCGACGGTCGCTTTTTTAGCATCAGACGATGCCGCATACATGACAGGCGAAACCTTGCACGTTAACGGCGGCATGTACATGATTTGATCGAGACCGTTGCAATCTGGAATGACACACGTCAAACTCCGATTGATTTGTCCCCAAATCGTGGTTTGACCAGCCGTGGAGGTCTTGCAACTTCCACATTAATGAATAAACTACAGCACATATCGCATCTGCGAATCTTGTAAGGACTAGTATTAATATGAGCAACATCGAAGAACGCGTAAAGAAAATCATCATTGAGCAACTAGGTGTCGACGAAGCAGAAGTGAAAAACGAAGCTTCATTTGTAGACGACTTGGGCGCGGACTCTCTGGATACCGTTGAGCTGGTAATGGCTCTTGAAGAGGAATTCGATACAGAGATTCCAGATGAAGAAGCAGAAAAGATCACGACTGTACAAGCCGCTATCGACTACGTAGTCGGCGCTTCAGCGTAATCTCAGAATCCTACCAGGCGGTCTCCTTGACCGCCTGTGTTTTTTTTACTCTACTCTACAATCCAAATTAATATTCTCCGGAGAATATCATCGTGTCTAAGCGTCGTGTTGTTGTGACTGGCATGGGTATGTTATCACCCGTCGGTAACTCAGTTGAGTCCTCATGGAAAGCTCTGCTAGCCGGGCAAAGCGGTATCTCCGCCATCGAGCATTTTGATGCCAGCGCCTTTGCTACTCAATTTGCCGGCATGGTTAAAGACTTCAACTGTGAAGACTACATGTCGAAAAAAGATGCACGAAAAATGGACTTGTTCATTCAATACGGCATCGCGGCCAGTGTGCAAGCCATTCAAGACTCCGGACTGCAAGTTGACGACCACAATGCGCACCGTATTGGTGTTGCGATCGGCTCGGGCATTGGTGGCCTTGGTTTAATTGAACAGAACCACCGTGCATTTGTGGAGAAGGGTCCACGTAAAATTAGCCCTTTCTTTGTGCCATCAACCATCGTCAATATGATTGCCGGTCACGTGTCGATTAACTATGGCATGCGCGGTCCAAATATCTCGATTTCAACCGCGTGTACCACCGGCCTACACAATATTGGCCATGCGGCGCGTATGATTGCGTTTGGTGATGCCGATGCCATGGTGGCAGGCGGCGCCGAAAAAGCCTCGACAGAGCTGGGTATCGGTGGTTTTGCTGCAGCGAAAGCACTGTCGACCCGCAACGATGATCCTCAAGCGGCCTCGCGTCCTTGGGATAAAGATCGTGATGGTTTTGTCCTCGGCGACGGTGCCGGTGTGATGGTGCTTGAAGAATATGAACACGCTAAAGCTCGCGGGGCGACGATTTATTGTGAGCTCGTCGGCTTTGGTATGAGTGGTGATGCGTATCATATGACATCACCCAGTGAAGACGGCTCTGGTGCTGCACTTGCGATGGAAGCTGCCATTCGTGATGCAGGCATCACGCCTGAGCAAATTGGTTACATCAATGCCCATGGCACCTCAACCCCGGCGGGTGATGTCGCCGAGAGTAAGGCCGTGCGCCGTGCGATGGGGGCAGCCGCGGATAGCGTTTTGGTGTCTTCGACCAAATCAATGACAGGACACCTTCTTGGCGCGGCAGGCTCGGTGGAGTCGATCATTACCGCGATGTCATTGATTGACCAAATTGTACCGCCGACGATTAACCTTGATAATGCTGATGAAGGGTGCGATCTCGATTATGTGCCACATCATGCGCGCGATGTAAAAATGGATTATGCGCTGTGTAACTCATTCGGCTTTGGTGGCACCAACGGCTCTTTGATCTTCAAAAAAATCTAATGACACGCGCAGTGAGCGCTGCGTGATGAGAGATTTTGATTGAGAGATTTTGATATAATAACGGTCCGATTTGTCGGGCCGTTTTTATTGGTGAGGTGGCAAGGAATCATGCATTGGGTTAATGGACAGCTTAGCACCGAGATAGCGGTGTCCGATCGGGGCTTACAATTTGGCGATGGTTGTTTTACCACAGGTCATGTGTATTCCAAGGTGTTGCTCGATCGCGATGCACATCTTCTTCGCCTCCAGGATACCTGTCAGCGTTTAGCCATTGCAGACGTTGACTGGCCCCTATTAGCGCACACCCTTGATTTGGCCTGTCAACAGGCTCAAGGTGAGCAGGTTCTGAAAGTGATCATCACCCGTGGTCAAGGTGGGCGTGGCTATAGCCCCCAAGGGTGCACGGCACCGACGGTTATCGTTAGTCTGCATCCTTTTCCCTCCCATTACCACCAGTGGCAGCAACAAGGGATCTCGCTGGCAACCACGTCCATTCAATTGGGCGCCTCACCGTTGGCGGGGTTAAAGCACTTAAATCGGCTCGAACAAGTGTTACTCAAACAGACACTCTCTGACACCACAGCCGATGACCTGGTGGTAAGCGATATGTTTGGCCATGTAGTGGAAACCTCAGCTGCAAATATTTTTTGGCGTAGTGGCCCAGTGGTTTATACGCCGGCGTTACAGTATGCCGGTGTGGCTGGATTGATGCGCGATAAAGTGATGGCTGTGCTAGAGGGCGTCGGGGATGTTCAATGCCATACGGTGAGCACCGATGAGACGGCGCTTTACCAGGCCGATGAAGTCTTTATCTGCAACACCTTAATGAAAGTGGTGCCGGTCACGGCAATCAACGACACACCATTTAACACACATACCCTGACTCGGGTGTTACAACAGAGGTTAAACGCGTGCTAAAAAAGCGACTTTTAGGGGGGATCAGCGCGATAATGGCGTTGGTTGTGCTGGCCGCCGCAGTGGTAATATGGCAGACGAAAGCATTCGTTGCGACGCCCTTATCAATTCAATCTCCTCAATTATTCACTGTGCCGGCTGGTGCGCACTATCAACGCGTTATAAGGCAATTTGAAGCCAAAGGTTGGGTGGCATCAAGTCTCTGGGCCAAGTTTGCTCCTCATCTGTATCCTGAGTTAACCCGCGTTCAAGCGGGGACATTTCAATTTCAACCTGGGCAAACGCTCGCGCAAGCGTTCACCACCCTCCGATCGGGACAGCAGTATCAGGCATCAATCACTTTTGTCGAAGGGAGCACGTTCGCACAGTGGCGTGCGCAGCTGCAATCAGCACCGCACTTAGATCATACACTAGAGGGTGTCAGTGAAGCGGTCATTGCCGATAAGCTCGGGGTATCACGTGATCAGTTAGAAGGACTGTTACTGCCTGAAACCTATGCGTACGACGTGAATGATACGGATATTGACCTGTTACAGCGTGCCGTGCGCGCCATGGAGGCCACACTCGAGAAAGCATGGCAACACCGTGCCGACGACTTGCCTATTAAAACGCCCTATGAGTTATTGATCTTAGCCTCTATCATCGAAAAAGAGACAGCCGTTGTCAGTGAGCGTGAAAACGTGGCCTCTGTATTTGTTAATCGGTTGCGCAAAGGCATGCGCTTGCAAACGGACCCCACGGTCATTTATGGCATGGGAGAGCAATATGATGGCAATATCCGTAAGCGCGATTTGCGTACGCCGACACCCTATAATACCTATGTGATTAATGGGTTGCCGCCCACGCCCATTGCGATGCCAGGTAAAGCGTCGATCATGGCTGCCGCGCAACCGGCACATACGGACTATTACTACTTTGTCGCGACAGGCAAAGGGGGCCATCAATTTTCCACGACATTGGCCGAACACAATCGAGCCGTGCGTGATTACCTAAAAGTGTTGAGAAATCAATGAACAATCATTTTATCGTCGTAGAAGGCCTTGAAGGGGCGGGTAAGAGTACCGCCATTAGTCAAGTAAAGCAGGTACTCCACGATGCCGGCATTCATGATGTGGTCACTACGCGTGAGCCAGGTGGGACGCCACTTGCGGAGCAGTTACGAACCTTGGTAAAACAAGGGCATCCTGAGGAGCCTTTAACAGATAAAGCCGAGTTATTAATGTTATACGCGGCTCGTGTTCAACTGGTTGAAAACGTGATCAAACCAGCGTTAGCAAAAGGGCAGTGGGTGATTGGTGATCGTCATGATATGTCTTCTCAAGCGTATCAAGGCGGTGGACGCGGGATGGATACTGCACTAATGGAAAGCTTAAAAGCGACTGTCCTCGGTGACTTTGCTCCCGCCTTGACGCTATATATGGATATTGATCCTGAAATGGGGTTGGCGCGTGCCCGTGGACGCGGTGAGCTCGATCGGATTGAGCAAATGCAGATCGACTTTTTTGAGCGCACTCGCGCGCGTTATTTGGCGTTAGCGCACCAGGATCCGAGTGTGGTGATTATCGATGCCAGTCAACCGCTTGAGGTGGTGACCGCCAGCATTAAAACGGCGTTATCGACGTGGCTTAAGCAACTTAAAACGTTATGAGTGAGTCAGTCGTCGCGCACCATCCCGCCCCGCACGTGTTTCCTTGGTTTAATACGGTATGGACGCACTGGCAGCAACTGTTAGTGACCGCACGCTTTCCGCATGCCGTATTACTGGCTGCCCCTCCGGGAAGCGGTCGGCGCGCAATGGCCAGTCATTTGGCCAAGGTGCGTTTGTGCAAGCAGCAGGCCGACCAAGCATGTGGGTGTTGTCATAGTTGCCAGTTATTTGATGCCGGTAATCACCCTGATATGCACTGGTTGATGCCTGAAAAACCTGGTAAGCAGATAGGTATTGATGCGGTGCGTAAGGTGCAACGTCAAGCGATGGAAACGTCACAGCTAGGCGGTGCCCGTTTTATCGTGATTGAGCGCGTTGAAAACCTCGGTGAGGCCGCGGCTAACGCACTATTAAAATCATTAGAGGAGCCGCCAGAAGGATGTTACTTCGTGTTGCTAACCGCGTCACTTGATAGCTTGTTAGCGACGATTATCAGTCGATGCAGCGTCTGGAAAGCGCCACAGCCGGATAACGAAACCGCGAAGCATTGGATTGAGCAAGCGTTGAAGCGCACGGTTCCTGATCATGCGGTCACGCTTTACCGCGGTGCGCCATTGGCAGCACGTGATTTTGTTGAATCTGGAGGACTCGAACATCATCATGCGGTGATCAATGGCTTCGCGACCTACGTAAAAAGCCGTACTGGCTTATTTGACACGTCAGAGGTGTTGGTCGCACACTATCCCGCCTCACTGGACTGGCTGAGCCACTTTCTACTTGATGTGCTCAAATGGCGACAAGGCGCAAAACACGCTATTTTGCATCGCCATCATCACGCCTTGGTGGCTGAGGTGGCGAATGTGATGGCGACTCAGCACGTCCATACGCAATTGCGACAATTACATCAACTGCAGCGTCAGCTGCAAACGCATACTGGGCTAAATACCGAATTGGTACTTAGCCAATGGCTATTATCGATTGGAGAATAACGTGTTAATAGACTCTCACTGCCATCTCGACAAACTGGACTATGATTCGCTGCACCAGAATGTGGAAGATGTTCTGGATAAAGCACAGGCAAGGGGTGTCGATTATTTTCTCTCTGTTGGCGTTACATTGGATAGTTTCCCGGCGATGCTAGACATGATCCGCCCTTATCCTCATGTTTTTGCCTCGTGTGGTGTTCACCCCTTAGATATAGAAAATGGGTTTGACTATCAGCAACTGAAAGCCCTGGCCGCGGATGAGCGCGTGGTCGCGATCGGGGAAACTGGGTTGGATTATCACTACCAACCGGAACTGGCCGAGCAGCAACAAGCGATTTTCCGTCAGCATGTCCGTCTCGCCGTCGAGCTAAATAAGCCCCTGATTATTCATACCCGTGCCGCGCGAGAGGATACCTTGACGATTTTGCGCGAGGAAGGCGCTGAGCGTGTAGGCGGTGTGCTACACTGCTTTACAGAGAGCTATGAAATGGCAGAAGCGGCGATTGAGCTAGGCTTCTACATTTCGATTTCTGGCATCGTTACTTTTAATAAAGCGACGGAGCTAAAGGATGTGGTGCGGCGTTTGCCGCTTGAACGATTGCTGGTCGAAACGGATTCGCCTTATTTGGCTCCGGTGCCGCATCGTGGCAAGCAAAACCAACCGGCTTACGTGAAAGAGGTCGCCGAATACGTGGCGATGTTAAAAGGTGAGTCTGTTGAAACGGTGTGTGATATCACTAGCCGGAACTTTTTTGCGCTTTTTTCGAGTGCGAATCCGCAATAATCCACGTCGCCCGATTGTTCAATCGGGCTTTTTTCCTACCTGAATGTACCCATGAATGATAACGACAAAAAGCGCGGCTTTTTATCGCTATAAAGCGCGTCGTTTTGATGATGATCTGGCTATACTGTCGTCAATAATCGGTTGTTTTTTCCTCAGGTTGTTGCTTTACACTGAATGCGGCTCGAAATTTGATCTGGCGCAATTTAATCATAACTACATGGAAAATAGAGAAAAAATGGCCATTGTAACGTTTATCGTGTGCATGAGATTTTTCGTTACATGAAATAACTTTTGAGGTTTTTAAGTCGCTGTTTTTTTATGCGGTCTTTTTATCCGTCGTCAGTGTAAAAAGTTATTTTTAATCATTATCTTACG